>CALDQK010000596.1 GCA_937911525.1 uncultured bacterium | reverse complement strand
CGAAGGTCGCTGGCCTGCGCGGGCGCCTGCTCGACCTCGTGTCCTGAAGGAGCCGCCATGAGCCTCGACGAACGCGTTCAGGAGCTCGCCGCTCGCTACCGTCCCTTGGCGGTCGAGCTCTTGCGGGAGGCGATTCGGATCCCGCACGACCACGTCGACGCCTCGCCCGAGGAGGGGGGCGACCCCCTCTGCGGCCTGAGCAACCACGAGGGCCCGCGCCTGAGCTACCTCCAGCGCGCGCTGGTCGAGCGGGGCTGCGTGGCGAAGCCCGAGGACGCCTGGATCGACGAGTTCGGCAACCTGGTGTGGGTCGTGCAGGACGAGGCGGACGGGATCCCGCCGGCGGACAAGAAGGTCGTCTATCTGGACGGCCACAGCGACACGGTCCAGGCGCTGCGCTCGCAGTGGACGAGCAAGATCGGCGCGGGGGTCGACGCCTACCTGGGCCTGACCGATCCCGAGCAGGTCGACCGCGCCTTCCTCCGCCGCGAGCTCGGTTACCTGCCGCCGGACGAGGACTGGGAGCACCTCGTGTTCGGGCGCGGGGCTGCGGATCAGCTCGGCGGGGTGATCTGCCAAATGGTCGCGACCAAGGTCCTGCTCGAGCTGGCCGAGGAGGGCTCGCTCCGGGGCGTGATCGTGCGCTCCCACGCCACGGCCGCCGAGGAGGACAACGACGGCGGCGGCCCCATGTTCGTCATGCGGCGGGTGCTCCCCCGCGGCGGGCCCGAGCTGATCCCGGACTGCGTGATCCTGACCGAGGGCACGGGGGACTCGGCCAAGGGCGCGCTCGGGATCTACCGCGGGCAGCGCGGCCGCATGCAGATCCTGGTGGAGGTCAGCGGCCGCTCGTGCCACGGCTCCATGCCCTGGGAGGGCCTCAACCCGCTCGAGTTCGGCGCCGCGATCGTGGTCGAGGCGGCCGCCCAGTACGAGGCGCGCGAGGGCTTTCAGGACGACGCCTTCCTGGGCCACGGCACCCGCACCGCCTCCTGGGCGCGCCTCGAGACGCCGTCCGACTGCGCGGTGCCGGAGCGCTTCAGCTTTCGCCTCGACCGCCGCCTGACCGCGGGCGAGGACCCCGAGGCCGCCCGCGCCGCGGTCGAGGCCCTGCCCGCGGTGGGTCGCGCCCGCGAGGCCGGGCTCAGCGTCGAGGTCACGATCCCGACCTACGCCGACACGACTTGGACCGGCTACCAACCCAGCAACCCCCAGGTCTATCCCGGCTGGGTCACCCCCGCCGAGCACGAGGTGATCCAGACCGCGGTCGAGGCCTACGAGCGCGTGGTCGGGCCCCGCGTCAGCGACGCCGAGCACGCGCGCCAGCGGGACGGCAGCGCGGCCGGCGGCCGCCGCCAGGACTGCCGCGTGGACCGCTGGATCTTCTCGACCGACGGCGTCGGCTACCCGCTCCCCAAGGGGGACGGCGGCGTAGCGATCCCCGCGCGCAAGGGCTGGATCGAGCAAGGGCGCTACCACCACCCGCCCATGTTCGGCTGCGGACCGGGCCTCGAGCAGAACACGCACAAGATCGGCGAGTGCGTGGACGCGCGCGAGCTCGAGAGCGTCGTCGCGTTCCTGGCCCGCTTCCCCTCGCTCTTTGCGGAGCGCGCTGGCTAGGGCAGGCGGGCGCCGAGGGCCGCCCTCACCCGGTCCTGGCGGTGAGGGAGCGCATATGAGAATGTGCGATACATGACCAAGGTCGCCCACTTACCACTTACTCTCGTCCTCCTCCTATGCGGTCCTTGCTTCGCACAGCCAGGCGAGTCCGGCCAAACGACGAATCCGGCTGCAGTTTGGGCCAAAGCGATCGCAGAAGCGCGGAAGGCGGGGCTGTTCAAGCGACTTGCCGGCAAGCGCTACTTCCGGCCAAAGCCCGAAGGCGGACGAATCAAGGCAGTGGTCACCGAGGTCATCGACCACGGAGACCAGGTCGAGTTCAGCTACTTCTTGCTGCGGCCGGACCAGCGCGCTCGCATCGAGCGCTACCGCCTGGACGCCAAGGGGCATCTCGCGAGCTTCGAGCTGCTCATGGGCAACGAGAAGGGAATCGAACGGGGGATACGCGGCAAGGCCAGCCAACAGGGCCTCGACCTCGAGGTGTTCGGACCGGGCGAGCACCAGCGAGTGACACGTCCCTGCGCCCCAGGCACGCTGCCCATGAACCTAGCCGAGCACTTCCTCCCCTCCCTCGACGAGTTCCTGCCCGCCAAGGTCGAGTTGAAGATCCTGGTCGGGACCATGACTCACCCGGGGAAGGCCCTGCTCGCTCGCCCACCCACAGTCGACCCAGACCGCCCGGGCGGAGCGGGCAACGACCGCTCGTGGCTGCTCAGCGTGGAGGCCGCAGAAGGCGCTCCTCACCTGCACATGACGATCTGGGTCTCGAAGACGGGAGCCATATCGGGCCTTCGCCAGGGTCAATACCTCGAGGCGCTCACGCCCCAGGAGGGGCGAAAGCTCCTTGGCGTCCCTGAGCGAGGGGAGGAGCCTGCGAAGAGAACGGAGGAAGCGGAGCCCAAGAGCGACGAGAGCGCGCCCAAGGGCGATTAGCTCACCGCGAGCTATGGGCTCCTGCACATCGGCGACACTGCTCCGCCCGTTACAGGTGTGGCAGGGATGAGCTACGAGTCGATCAACCTGGGCTTCAGCACGGCTGACGCGGAGGGCGTCCAGCTTCACTTCGAGCGCGGTGACCTCATCCTCCGCTTCGTGGACTGGCAAGAGAAGGAAGTTCAGGTCGTCTTCCGCGAAGTCCTCGGCTTCAAGTGGAACGACGAGCTCGACCCGATCGATCACCGGGACGACTGCTGCTATCGGGTCGACGAGTCCCCCTGGCTGAAGGAGCAGACGGGGTTGGCTGCGATCGACCCACCGAGTGGATACTCGCACCTGCGCCTGTGCTTCAACGCCTGCGGCATGCTCGACGTCCTCGCTCGCTCGCACGAGGTGCAGCCGACCAAGGAGAGCACGGCTTCGCTGTTGGAGTCCTTTCACATAGATGACGACTTGAACCTCGCCAAGAGCGGAGCCATCGAGGTAAGCCTCGTCACGAAGGGTGAGCGCCGCTGGTGCTACTTCATGACCCCGGAGGCGCTCGCGAACGCAGGCGACTGGGTGCCCGGAACCGAAGTGCGGATTCACTACGCGCCGAACATGATCGTGGTCTCCGAAATCAGTGAGGAGGTTATTGAGGCTGCTCTGCGGCACCTGGCGAGCACAGGCGAGCTAGAGGAGTGCACCCGCGCCTACTAACGAGCTAAGAGTATGCTGCGTCCGCATTCAGCTAGACACCCAGAATGCGGCAGCCTGAGGTTTGCGCGGCTACCAACCGGGCGTGTCAGAGACCCGACCTCGTATCCCGACCCGGTATCGCGAGATCCTCACAGCAGCCCGCCGATCCTGTCTCCCTCGAGAGGCAACTCGGCCCCCATGAGGCGCGAGGCGACGCTCTTGAAGACGGCTTCGTGGCCGGTTCCCGCGCAGCTGCCGGGGCCTGCCTCCAGGAAGGCCCAGCCTCCCCCTTCGAGCCTGACGAAGTCGGCCACGACCAGTCGGGAGTGAAAGGCCTTTCCGATCCTGCCTGCTTGCTCGCGGAGGTGCTCCAGATCAGCCTTGGTCGGTGGAAAGCCCTCAGGCTCGGGTACGACCTGCGAGTGGTGGAACGACCAGGCGTAGGGGTGCTGGTCCACGATCCATGTGCGAATCTCCTGAGGGACGGGCCCGTAGACCGACTCCCCGGCGGACGCCAAGTCGAGCCACTCCCGGGCGAGGATCAGGGCGTCCCACCGAATGCCTCTCCGCAGCGCCTCGGCCTCTTCTACGAGCTCCCGCTCGCACTTCACTCGGGAGATGTCTCCGCCCAGCTTCCAGGACGACTCGGCGGTCCTGACGAAGAGCGGGTAGGTGAGGTCGCGCGGAAGCGGCGCGTCCAGTGGCAAGCGCCACGTTCGAGGGCTGGTGAGGGTGACACCGTGGTTCGCCAGAGCGTCGAACGTCCAATCGAGCCTGAGCAGTGGCTGGCGTTCGCTGGGTCGGTCGCGCAAGCCAGGGAGTCCACCGACGAGGTGTTGGTAGTCGGCGATCGGCCGCCCGCCTGCGAAGACGAAGCCCTCGTCCTCCGGGCGCGCATGAGAGAGGGGCTCTGCTCCCAGGTCGTCGAGCCAGTAGAGGCGACGATCGCCCCGCTCCTCGCACACCCGGTCGTCCCGCTCGTCGAAGAACAGCTTCACCGGGGCCATTCTGTCAGAGCGGCTCGGGAGGCGAGCCCCGCTCGGAGACCTAGGGCAGGTCGAAGAGGTGGATCGACTCCGTCGTCCCGCCCTCGTGGGAGTCGGAGACCACGGCAACCCTCTTCGCGCCGACCCAGGTCACGCCCTCGATCGCGGGGTAGCGCAGGCGGCTGTGCTCGCGCGGGAAGCGGTAGGCCTTGCCCCCGCTCAGCTCCCAGGACGAGCGCGAGAGCTGGCCGACCCACAGCGCGCTGCTGGTCTGGCTGACGATCACCACCTGATCGCCGCGCACGTCGATCCCTGAGTAGTCCACGAAGAAGGCGCTTTCCGGGATCTTTACCGTGGTGACGTGCTCGAGGTCTTCCCCGTGGGCGCGAAACACCTCCAGGCGGCCTTCGCCGCGGCGCTCACCCTTGGTGCCGGCCTTGCCCTTGTTGCCCTCGAGGAGCGCCAGGAAGTAGCGCTCGCCGCCGCGGCGCACCACGACCGCGCCCTCGAAGCCGCGGTTGTCGCTCGGCAGCTCGACCTTCAGCCAGGCTCGGTCCAGGCGACGGAAGCCTGCGTCGAGCTCCCACACGCGGCCGAAGTCTTCGTCCTTGCTCTTGTGGCGCTGGGACTCCACGAGCGCGTAGAAGCGGCCCGTGGTCGGGTCGTGAGCCAGGCCCTCGAAGTTCGACTTGCCCGAGCCCTTGGTCGGGTGCAGCCGCGCCCCGCTGAGCTCCAGGTCGACCTGCGCCACGCGCCGGTCGTTGTCGAACACGGCGTAGAGCTGGTCGCCCACGCGCGTCAGCCCGCTGGCCTCGTAGCGGTCGAGCGCGTCGCCCAGGAGCGACTTGAAGCTCCGCTCAGCGACGAGCTGCAGCGCGGGCGCCGCCGTCTTGCCCCGCGCCCGCGAGTAGCGCCACTCGGAGTCCCGGTCGCGCGGAATGACGGTCTCGCTGACCCCGCCCGAGTAGAAGCGGTAGACGACGTCGAACACGTGGCGCTCCTCGGCGTCCGGATCGATCGCGCCAGCGATCCCCTCGTAGCCCTCGACGAAGGTCACGCGCAGGCTCGCGCCCGAGATCCGCAGGGACTGGCTGACCCAGATCCAAGGCCGCTCCTCGCGCTCCTTGCCCAGGAACTGCCCGCTGCGCTCCATGCGCCAGGCGTCGCCCGCGCGCTGCAGGCTGACGAAGGCGGTGAACTCCCGCCGCTGGGAGTCCGTGCCCTCCAGGCGATAGGCGCCGGCGACCTCCTCGAGCTCCAGGGCGTGCGCGGGTTGGACCCACAGGAGCAGGAGGGCCAGCGCGCTCGTAGCGAGCGCGCGCCCCACGGCTACTCCACCTCCAGCGTGTAGCGCGCCTTGGCCTCGTCGTAGCCATAGACCTTGAGGCTGACGGTCGTGTCCTCCTGGGCGGTGTAGCGGATCGTCTCCTCGTCGTCGGTGCCCTGCGAGGTCTCGATCGTGTCGCCGTCCGCGTCGAGGAGCTCCATGTCGAGGTCGCCCTTGTCGTGCTCGAACGCGATCTTGAACGTGACGGTCTCACCCTTCTTGATCGTGAAGCGGTAGAAGTCGTTCTCGCTGTCCGTCTTGATCTCGTTGGCGTGCGTCGTCCCGCGCGTCACCGCCGCGGCGTTGGCCAGCGTGTTGTTGGTGTCCAGGAAGTCGATGATCCCGCCGAGGTTGCCGCCCGGGCCCTCGCCGTGGCCGGGGTTGCTCGCGTTCTCGGCGTCCTCGAGCTCCTTGACCTTGGCGATCGCGATCGAGCCCTTGCTGCCGGAGGCGGGCACCCACTGGATCCCGTCGGGGGCGCCGGCGTCGTCGAGGACCTCGAGCACGCGCTCGCGCTTGAGGTCGGCGATGAACTTCAGCATGTCCACGTAGGTCTTGACCACGAAGCGCGCGCCCTCGCGCGCCTTCTCCAGCGCGGGCTCGCTGTAGTCGGGGTCGTCGCGGACCGCGAGGGTCAGGCGCGAGTCATGGAGCCAGTCGCGGAACTCGTCGTGGCTGATCTGCTGGATCGGCGCGCCGCTGTCCTCGAGATACTGGTTCAGGGGAGCGATCCGCGCCTGGAGCTCGTCGTCGCCCAGCGCTTTGATCTCGGCGGCCAGCGCCTTGTACTCGGCGGGCGTCGCGGCCAGGCCCTCCTGCTGGGCCCAACGCATGAACGCGCGGGGCAGGCCGATCAGGCTGTTGAGCTCCTTGATCCGCTTGGTGTATTCGCCGCCCGAGTTGAGCTCGATCTGGACCTCGTTGACCAGCCGGCTGTCCATCAGGCGCTCGCTGTAGGGCGCCTTGGTCAGGTCCACCGCGGCCGTGCGCTCGGGGGGAGCGACGTCACCCCACACGTCGCCGCGATACATGGAGGCGAAGTCCATGGTGTCGATCAGGAAGTTGCCGGTCTCGCGGCGCGAGCGGGGGATATAGAACTCGCGCGCCTCGTCGAACCACAGCCCGCGCGCGGCGGAGCCGGCGGTCTCGATCTGGCGCATCCACACCCGGACCTGCTCGTTGCGGATCTGGTAGCGCAGGAGGTCGAAGTCGTCGCTGCTGAGCGGGCGGAAGCGGCGGAACGAGCGCTCACCGTCCGCGCGCTGCTTCTCGCCGAAGGCGTTGTAGGCCGCGAGCTGCGCGTCGTCGGCGACCATGGCCCGGTAGTCGGTCATGATCGGGTCGGGCGTGCGCCACTTGCGGTTCTCGGGCTTCACCGAGCGCCGCCAGTCCCGGAACCACTCGACGTGGTCCTCGACCTTGCGGTCCAGCGAGCGGGTGATGATCCGCCGCAGGCTGGAGCCGGTGCCGTCGTCGAGCTCGCGCGAGACCTCGTGGTAGAGCGCCGAGACCGTGTCCGCCACGACCTTGCGCTGCTCGAGATACCCGGCGCGGCGAGCGATGTCCTCGAGGTCGCCGCCCGAGCCGAGGGTGGTGCTCCCGGGCATCAGGCTCTGGATCGAGGCCACCGAGGCGTTGGGGTGACCGAGCTTGGCCAGCTCGGCCGCCGCGCGCTCGGCGACGAGCGTCCCGTCGAGGAGCAGCCGGACCTTGTCCTCCCAGGCCTGCACCTTGGCCAGGTGCTGCTGGTCGATCTCGTTGGCGATCCGCGCGTTGCGGGCGAAGGTCGCGATCGCCTCCAGGCGCGTCTTGCCGAGGGTGTGGACCTCGCGCAGGCGGCTGACCGAGACCTCGTTCAGGTGGTAGCGGCTGCGGACCGAGCGGAGGAAGGCCTTGGGCTGGAGCGCGAGCACGTCCTCGTAGCTAGGGGTGCTGGTCAGGCCGCCGCGGTGCTTGAGGGTCATGTAGGCGCGGCGGAGCGGGATCGCGGGGGTGCCCCGCCAGGAGTCGACCCCGCGCAGCACGGCCTCGTCGAGGCCGGTGATCGCCTCGGCGCTGGGGCCGTCCTCGCGCACGTCGGTCTTGGCGGCGCGCTTGATCCCCAGGTCGTCGACGCCGCGCTCGAGCTTGAGCGCGATCAGCAGCCGGCGCATCTCGGTCGTGGTGTCCCAGCGCTTGCGGGCGCGGATCGACATGCTGTTGCGCAGGAGCAGGAACTCGTCGGTGTCGTAGTAGATGTCGTCCATGGTGTCGGTGCCCAGGTCCAGGCGCCGCCGACCGCGCTCCTCGTCGATCGGGAACTTGTCGCGCTCGATCGTCAGCCACACGTAGGGCTGCACGCGCTGCGGTCCGTCGGGGAGGCGACCCTCGCGCACGTCGTGCTCGTCGCCGCCCCAGGGGATCTCGTCGAAGTCGAAGCCCAGCGAGAAGGCCTCGGAGGTCGACGAGCGGCGCAGGCGACGGAAGGCGCGCAGGTCGCGCTCGTTGACCAGCTCGGCGAGGCGCTTGCCCTCGATCCCGATCACGGTCATCGCGGCCTCGACCTCGACGTCGTCGCGGGCCCAGCCCGAGGTGTTGGCCCCGAAGGTCTTGCCGTGCATGAAGAGCGGGGTCTTCGTGCCGTTCTCCTCCTTGAAGGGCAGCTGGTCGTCCTCCGTCGGCTGGGCCCAGGCCAGGGGGCCCGCAGCCAGGAGGAGGAGGGTGAGCAGGACCGATCCGCGATTCATGTGAACTCCAGCGTCGATCGGCTTTATGCAATCGCTACACCTTCTTTAACCTACTCTTGGACGTGAACTTGCAATTCGCGCGAGACGGAAGTGGGCCCCTTCGAATCGAGCCTGCAACGGTCCCCGCGAGTGTCCTCTGTGGACAGGTGCCACCCTCTTTTCTCCTCGGCCTCGTCTCACGCCCAGAATTGGGTGTCTCGAGAACGCGTCCAGGCAGGGCTTAGGGGCCGATTGGGCCCAATTCGTCCCCGGCCCAAGGTTTGTTTAAAGAAGGGGCAAGAGAAGCAGAGCACACGAACCCGCCGGCCGCCCGAGGCCCGCCAGGACACCCCTGATGAAGCGCACCCCTCCCCTCCTCCTCGCCGCCCTCCTCGCCGCCAGCACCCTCGCCTCGGCTCAGCCCGAGCCCGACGCCCCCGCCAACGGCGGCGCCGTGGGTCTGGCCCAGGCCCTCAACGGCGAGACCGGCACCACGACGGCCACCTACGGGCGGATCTCGCGGACCGCCTACACGCTGGTCCTCGACGGCGAGCTCTCCCTGCGTGACTTCGAGCGCGCCTTCGCCCGCGCCGGCAACCGCGTGAACCCACGCGAAATGGCCGAGCTGGGCACGATCCTCCAGGGGCGCCTCCCCAGCCCGAGCACCACGACCTTCACGGTCAGCGACGAGGCCAAGCAGCGCGCCGTCGACATGATCGTCGGCGCGGGCCTCACGGACGAAGGCCGGGCCGCGATCGAGAACGACGAGACCTTCGCGGGCACGCCGCTGCCGGCCAAGGTCAAGCAGGTGCTGATGATCGCGCGCCTCAACGGCGCCGAGGCCTACGACGTCACCGAGACCGACAGCGACGGCGAGGGTCGCTTCACCGACTACCCCTCGATCACCCCCGCGACCGAGAACATGGCCTTCGACTGGACGGAGGTCACGCCCGCCGCGCTGGCCGCGGATATCGCCGACGTGCGCAGCCAGCTGCGGATCGCCGGCACGGCGCGGATCCAGAGCCTGAGCGTGACCGTCGGCCGCTACGACGTCACCACCGGCGGCACGGGCTCGATCTCGGCCAGCTACGACGAGGCCTACCACCCCGTGAGCGCCAGCAGCCCGATGGGCTTCCGCCACCTCCTGATCCAAATGGAGCAGGACTGGATCGCCGACCAGTTCACGATCGACGACCTGCGCAAGGCGCGCAGCCGCAGCAACGACCGCTGGGCGAGCAACTGCGCGATCCTGGCCGACGGCTCCTTCCACTGCCTGCCGGCGATCCGCCGCCACTCCGCGACGAGCGGCCTGATCCTGACCAACCCGGCGCTGGCCCGGGGCAAGCGCATGCTCTGGAACGGCCACATTCGGGTGCGCAAGGGCAAGGTGGTCTATATCGGCACCTCGGGCCGGATCAGCCGCCTCGCCGCTCGCGGCCGCTACCGCTTCGTGAACCCGGTGCCCCTGCTGGAGGCCTGGGGCTTCGAGATGGACCCCAACCTGCAGGTCGTGTCCGAGCACTCGAGCGCGCGCTACAAGGCCGACGCCAAGCGCGCGATCCTGCACGACTAGCGCTCAGCGCACAGGATCGCGAGCTCGACGCGCGAGGCTCCGGCCTCGCGCGTCCTCGTTGGTTGGCTCGGTCAGGAGAGCAGCCTATATGCTGCAGCCCACATGACCGATCGCGTGTTCTGGGCCGTCGAATTCCCCGCCTCGATCCGAGCGCAGCTCGTCGCGGCCCAGCAGGCTCTGCGGGCTGCGTGCGAGGACGCCCCCGTCCGGTGGGTCCGCGCAGAGCAGCTCCATTTGACGCTGAAGTTCGTGGGCGAAGTCGAGGACGTGGGGGCGCTCGTGGGCGCCGTCCAGAAGGCGGTCCACCGGACGGGCGCCTTGCAGCTGGAGGTCGCCGGGCTGGGCACCTCCGGCAAGAAGGCGATCTGGGCAGGGGTCGGAGGCCCCGACGCGCCACGGCTCGCTCAGCTCGCGGCGACCGTCGACGAGAGCCTCGAGGCATTGGGGGTGCCCCGGGAGCAGCAGGCATTCGCGCCTCAGGTGACCCTGGGACGCGCGCGCGGAGGGCGCCGCCCAGGGCGAGGCGTAAGCGCCTTGCAACCCGCCCTCAGCAGCCTCGAGGTGGCGCCTCTCCCCTTCCTGCTCGAAGAGCTGGTCCTCTACGGCAGCGCTCAGGACCAATCTGGCCCGGCCGTCTACACCGCCCTGGAGCGGGTGTCGCTCCTGGGTTGACTGAAGGCAGCTGCCGACGCTGCTGGCCCATGACGACCCGGTCCGAGACGGAGTCGCCACGGCTCGAGGGAGTCAGGCGAGGGTGGCCGCAGCGACGGCCGTGCTGCGCACCTGACCGACGAGCATGGCCCAGTCCATGGCGAGGGCGCTATAGACCTCAGCGGCCTCGGGTCGAGCGTTGTCGCCGAGGATCTCGACCATCAGGCTGGCTCCGTCCGCGACCACGACTCCGCTTTGGAGCAAGCGCAGGATGCCCGTCTCGCGCTTGGTCGCATTGAAGGTGCCGCTCGCGTCAATGGCGACGTAGGCCTCATAGCCTTCCCGGACCGCGCGCATGGCGGGGAAAGCGGCGCAGACCTCGAGGGACACGCCGGCGAAGATCAGCTTCTTCCGGCCCAGAGCCTCGATCGCCGCCGCTACGCGAGGGTCGTCCCAGGCGTTGACCGTCGTTCGGTCGATGAACGTCTGGCCGGGGAGGGCTGCAACGAGCTCCGGGAAGGCTGGACCCCACAGGGTGTCGGCGGAGGTCGTCGTGGCCACCATCGGGAGGCCGAGGGCCTTGGCTGCGCGGGCCAGGCCGACGACGTTGTGCTTGAGCTCCGCAACGGAGTAGTCGCGAATCCCAGTCATGAGCCCGACCTGGTGGTCAACCAGGACGAGGGCGGCGTTGGCTCGAGTCAAGGGCTCAGGGTTGAAGGGCGTGCTGGTCATCGTGAGGCTCCTGGTTGGGTGAGTCGGGATCGATCACCAAGATTCGATCGCAATGGAACCCTATTCAGGACGAACGGCCGCCACAACAGCCTTAATCGCAACGCATTGTCCTGTATATGGAACAATTGAGCCGGAGGCACTGGCGCCACATATGGATCTCAACGACTACCTGTACTTCGTCCACGTCGTGGAGCAGCGGGGCTTCACGGCCGCTGGCCGGTTCCTGGGCGTGCCGAAGTCGAGACTGAGTCGCCATGTGCAGCAGCTCGAAGACCGACTCGGAGTGCGCCTGATTCAGAGAACCTCGCGCCAGTTCGTAGTCACCGACGTCGGCGCGGTCTTCTATCGCCACGCACGCGAAGCGCTGGACGACATCGAGGCTGCGGAGGCCGAGGTCAAGCGTCAGACCAACACGCTCTCGGGGCAGGTCCGGGTGTCTTGTTCCGTGGGCATGGCCCAGTTCGCGCTCGCCGAGCTCGTCACCGACTTCCTCGTAGACCATCCAAGGATCGACGTGATCCAGAACGTCACCAACGAGAGGATCGACCTCGTTGAAGCAGGGATCGACATTGCGCTGCGCGGACACGCTTCCCTGCTGCCTGACTCGAGCCTGATCCTGCATCGCGTCGCGCGGACGCCTTGGTATCTCTTCGCTAGCCCTGCATATCTCGAGCGCACGGACGAGCCTCTGACCCCGGCCGAGCTCGAGGGCCACTCCGGCCTCAAGGTCGGCTGGAAGCCCGAGGTCGGCCAGTGGTCGCTGCGCGGCCCCGACGATCTCCGCGCAGCCGTCTCCTTTCGCCCACGTCTGTGCAGCGACGACATGTCCACCCTCAAGCGAGCAGCGGCCGCGGGCCTGGGGATCGTCGCGCTGCCTGGCTACGTCTGTCGCCGCGAGGTCGAGGGAGGGGACTTGGTTCGGGTGCTCCCCGACTGGATCGCCGCCGACGCCCAACTGAGCACGCTCATGCCCACGCGGCGGGGTCTCTTGCCAGCCGTCAAGGCGTTCGCGGACTACCTCCACCGCGAACTCCCTAGGTTCGTCGAGGTCTAGCTCCGCCGAACCCGGTCCCGCTGCCGACGCATGATCCCCGTGCACTTCGTCCGCGGCGGGAGCTACTACCACACGCCGATGACCCTGACCCGCGCCGAGTGGGACCAGGTGCGCAAGCCCTTCGAGGCCGCCGGCTACGCCGCGCCCAACGAGCACGACCCCTCCTCGCAAAGCGGAGGCAGCTTGGCGCCCAACGATCGCTTGCGCTCCTGGCCTTGCGCTAACGCGGACATGGGCGAACAAAACACGACAATGGATTTGTCGTAGTCGCGGCGTAGCGTCCTGGCCGAAGGAGGCTGGATGTGTCACCAACTACGTCTGCTCGCTATTCTCAAACCATGCTCGACCTCGATCAGAAGCAACCTGGAGGCCTTCGCTACCTCCGTCGCGAGGAGTTCGATCGCATGGTGGAGGCTGGCCTGTTCCAGGACGAACGGGTCGAGCTGCTCGAAGGGCTGCTGGTCTCCATGAGCCCCAGCGGCGCGCCGCACATGGAGGTGATCGACCGTCTGAATGAGCTCTTGGTGCTTGCGCTGAGCCAGCGGGCCAGGGTCAGGGTGCAAGGGTCATACGCGGCGGCCGACGACTCACAACCGGAGCCGGACGTGGCGCTGGTCCCTCGCCACGATCACTCGCGCGAGCACCCGCGCCAGGCCTACCTGGTCGTGGAGGTCGCCGACAGCTCCCTCTGCAAGGATCGCCGGGTGAAGTCGGCGATCTACGCAGCGAACGGGGTCCCCGAATACTGGATCGTGAACCTAGTGGACGACCTGATCGAGGTCCGCACCGAGCCCAAGGGTGAGGAATACGCCCGCGTCACCCCCTACCGGCGCGGACAGTCGATTCGCCTGAGCACCTTCCCCGACGTGACCCTCGAGGTCGACGCGATCCTCCCGACGCCCGCGAAGGACTGAGCCCTGGTGATCGTGGTCAGCTCCCGAGAGGGGGCGGAACAGCTCCTGGCGACACAGACCTTCGTAGGCGTGATCTCGATCCGCGATCCAGGGTCGCCACGGCTCCGTGGTCTGCGAGTCATCTTTGGACCGCGCCGGAAAGCAAGCGGGGGGGGTCACTCCAGCTAGGGACGCCAGATCTCGAGGGTGTGCCCCGCCAGGATCGCGAGCGCGTTGTGGACGGCGACGCGCTTGTCCTTCTGGGCCTTGCCGACGCGAAAGCCCGCCGCCGCGCGCTCGACGAGGTCGCGTCGGTCGCAGGCGTAGGCCAGGGCGACGTAGGGGAGGAGCTCGTCCAGTTGAGACGGAGGCTTCTCGTCGAGAGCCGGCGGGCTCGCCGGAGGCCCTTCGGCGAGGACCGACATGGCCTCATAGGCCCAGCCCTTGGACGCCGCGCGCAGGCCTCGAGTCGTCTCCTCGAGCGCGCGAGCGTCCTCCTGGGTCGCGGCTAGGAATCCCTCCTGGACGAGGACGAACCAAGGCGTCTTCCCGCCTCGCGGGGACTTCGCTCTGGGGCTCGACTCTGGAGGTGCGGGCTTGGGCGCCGAGCTCTCCCGCGACCAGGCCGGCGCCGTGGCGAGGCGGCCGAGGGCTAGCCACTCAGGGGCGGCTGAGCCGGAGGTGACACCGCGCTTGAGCACGACGTGGAGGGTCGGGGTGACCTTGAAGGCTCCGCGAGCGTCGGGGTAGGCGCCTCGCGCCTGGGCGGCTTCGAGGAGCGCGATCATGTCCTCGGCGCCGCTCACGGGGAGGAGCTCGGCGCCGGTGACGACGAACACCGAGTCCCGCTTGTGGACGAGGGGGAGGACGTTGGTCGGGCCGGCCCAGGGCTGCGGGAGCTCCTCCTCGGCGACGCGTTCCCAGGCGGTGGTCTCGTCGACGTCCGTCGGGGTCAGCCGCTCGCCAGGCTCGGGCTCGTCGCCTGTGAGGTCCCAGCTCCACCAGTGGTTTCGATCGGCGCCGGTCTCGTCGTTCCAATCGGTCCGCTTGTAGATCTCCTCGTCGACGGTCCCGCGGACGTAGAGCAGGTGGAGGCGCTTGACCGGCGCCTCGGTCGGCGGGAGTCGCCGGCCCTGAGCGTCGCGCGCCGGACGGAGGACGCGGCCCATGGTCTGGATTCGTTGGCGGGCGCTGGCGGTGCTCGCGACCGAGACGCCGAGCCCGACGTCGGGAATGTCGATTCCTTCCTGGAGGGCTTTGACGGAGACGAGGACTTGGACCGTGCCAGCCCGGAGCCCTGCCAGGGCGGCCTGGCGCTCGGCAGCGCTCTTGCGGGAGTGCTCGAGGGCGACGGCGGCGGGGGGGAAGGGCAGGGCGCCCGAGGCGGCGAGGGCCTTGACCCTCCGCGTGAGGTCCTCAGCGCCGCTCGAGAGCTCCTCGTCCTCCTCGCCAGGGCTGGCAACACCGATCCGCTCGTTGAAGAGCACGGCTCCCCGAGGGGGGCCGAGGCGGTCGTCCTGCCAGGACTGGACCAGGATCCGCTCCACGACCCGCCCTCGCTCCGCGGCGCGATAGAGGAAGCTCTTGCGCTCGAGG
>CALDQK010000595.1 GCA_937911525.1 uncultured bacterium | reverse complement strand
GTCACAGAGGAGCGCGACCAGCTCGGCTGCCTGACGCGGCTCGAGGGGCCCCCGGCGCAGGCGCTCTGCCAGCGACTCGCCGCGCACGTAGGCCATGGCCAGGAAGGCCCGCCCCTCGAACACGCCGAGGTCGTGGACCTCGACCACGTGGGCGTGACGCAGCTGCGCCAGGCTGACGCCCTCGCGCCGGAAGCGCTCCAGCTCCGCCTCGTCGCCGTGCAGGTCGACGACCTTGAGCGCCACCTCACGGCCGAGCTCGGGGTCGCGAGCGCGGTAGACCACGCCCATGCCGCCCCGCCCGAGCTCGCCCAGGAGCTCGTAGCGACCCAGCCACCCGAGCGGCTTCAGCTCAACGCCCCTGGGGCTTGGCCCGCAGCACGTGGGCGTATTGGGTCTCGCCTGCCATTCGGCAGAACTCGAGCACCAGCTCGTCCTCGCTCACGCGCAGCCACACGAAGCCGCCCAGGGTCGCGGCGTAGATGCTCTCGTCGCTCCAGGTGACCGGGTAGGCCTTCACGGGTCCGGCGGCCGCGCCGCTGACGAGGTGGTGGACCCCCTGCACGGGCTTGACCAGCTCCAGCACGTGGTCGTGGCCCGCCATGTAGAGGCACACGCCGTGCGCGACCAGGAGCGGCTCGAGGCGCTCGATCAGCTCGCGGTTGTAGGCCCGCTTGCTGTGGCTGCGCATGGGGTGGTGACCGAACACGACCTTCCAGGTCGCCTGGCTCTTGCTCAGCTCCCGCTTCAGCCAGGCCAGCTGCGCCGCGTCGCCCTGCTGAGCGCCGAGGTCGTTGGTGTCGAGGGCGAAGAACTGGATCGAGGCGCCCCCGCCCAGCTCCTCGCTCCAGGTGTAGTAGCGGTCGGGCATTTGCCAGCGTGGGTTGCGCTTCCCGTAGGCGATCTGAGCCCGGATCGAGCCGTGCGCGTCGTGGTTGCCCAGACAGGGGCGGACCGGCACGGCCAGCTCCGGGGCGTCGTAGACCTCCTCGAAGGAGCGCTGCCACTGGGGGTCTTCGGGCGAGCTGACCCCGCGGGGGTAGAAGTTGTCGCCCACCGAGATCATGAGGTCGAGGGGCGCGCCCTCGCGCCGGACCCGCTCGACCATGGCCGCCGCGACGGCGTGCTGGTCGGGATGCCCCGTGCCCCAGTCCCCGAACACGATCGCGCGCAGGTAGCGCTTGCCCTCGACCGGCGCCGGGACCTCGAAGGCCGGGATCGGGTGCGTGCGCGCCGGATCGACGGGCGGCGAGGAGCAGCCGAGGAGCAAGGTGACGCTGAGTGCGCCTGCGAGCAGGAGGGAGCGTGGACTCATGGAGCCCAAGCTAACCAGCCAGGCGACCTGATCCGAGCCAGCGGGTATGCTCGATCCCGTGAAGTGCCCCAAGTGCGATCCTCCCGCCGAGCTGGAGTCGGTGGTCGTTCACGAGGTCGAGGTCGACCGCTGCTCGTCGTGCGGCGGGATCTGGTTCGACCGCTCCGAGCTCGGTCGTCTGATCGAGCTCGAGGAGCAGGACCTCGCGCCGCTCCTCGCAGGCAAGCCGAACGAGGGCGCGAACCAGCGCCACGGCGCCTGCCCCCGCGAAGGCCAGGAGCTGATCCGCGTCGGCGCCGCCCGCTCACGCGACGTGATCGTGGACTTCTGCTGGAAGTGCCAGGGCGTGTGGCTGGACGCGGGCGAGCTCGAGCGCCTGCGCAACGCTCCCCCCAAGTCGTAGCCCCAATGTCTCCCGCCTCGCTCTGGCGCGACCTCGCCCGCCAGCGGCTGCGGACCACGCTGACCGTCACGGGCGTCGGGCTGGGGATCTTCACGCTCCTCGTCCTGGGGGCCCTGGGCGAGCACTTCCGGCTGATGGTCGACGAGGCCAAGTCCTACACGGGCGGGCTGGTGCGGCTCTACACCAAGACCAACGCCGAGGGCGTCAACCCGGGGATCACGCCCGAGGACCTGGCGCGCGTGGTCGACCACCCCGGCGTGTCGCGGGTCGCGCCCTCGCTGACGCTGATGTTCGACGGCTTCGACCTCCAGGACGACCCGCTCAGCTTCATGGCCCCCAAGCCTCTGGTCGAGGGCCTCCCGGCCGCCGCGGCCCAGGACGTGCGCGGCCAGGGCCTGCGCCTGCTCGAGGGCCGCTGGCTGGCCGAGGGTGACGCGCGCCAGGCCATGATCGTGGAGTGGCTGGCGCGGCGGCGCGGGCTGAAGGTCGGCGACGAGGTCTCGATCCGCCGCCTGCGCTACGAGGTGGTCGGGATCTACCGCGCCCCGGACACGCCCGTCGTCGCGGCCGGCCTCGTCCCCTACGAGCGCCTGAACGCCGAGTTCATTCGCCCCAAGATCGAGGGGGCGGGCCGCTTCCTCAAGAACCTCCCCTTCGGCGCGCTGCGCCCGAGCGACGAGCAGATCGAGGCGATCGCGCGCGACTTCGCCACCCGCCAGGCGGAGCTCTTTCGCATCTACGAGATCGTGCCCACCGACCGCAGCCCGGCGGGCACTCAGCGCCTGGCCGCCGAGTTGCGCGAGCGCCTCCCCCACCTGGCCGTGATCGACCCCGAGCGGATCGAGGCCCAACTGGAGAAGGCGGTCGCGATCTTCCTGGTGATCACCTTGATCGTGACGGTCTTGTCCACGGTCGTGGGCGGGCTCTTGATCGTGAACACCATGGCCATGGCCGTGATCGAGCGCCGCCGTGAGATCGGGATCAAGGCCGCCCTCGGCGCGACCCCCAGCCAGCTCGCGGGCGAGTTCGTGGCCGAGGCCGCCGCCCTGGCCCTGGTCGGCGCGACGGGCGGGGTCCTGCTCGGCAGCGCGGCGATCTTCCTGTGCGAGCCGAGCCTGCTCGACATGCTCGAGAGCGGCGGCGCGCTCTTCCGGATCACCCCCCGCCTGCTCGCCCTGGCCTTCGGCTACGCCCTGGTCCTGGGCGTGCTGGCCGGGGGGATCCCGGCCCTCCGCGCGGCGAGGATCGACCCCGCGATCACGTTGAGGGAGCTGTGAGCTGAGGACCGAACGAAGCGCTGGGCAAGACGACCCCAGCCACCGTATCTCAGCGGGTCTTGCGCTCGACCTCCTCTTCCTCCACCACGACCGGCACCCGGTCGACCCCCTCCCAGAGCTGAGCCTCCTTGCCCCTGACCCTGGCCTCCCACGCCTTCACGAAGGCCCTCTTTTCGGCAGGGGAGAGCTCGACTGGGCCTGCCTTGGGCGAGGCCTGAGCAGACGGGCCTGGCTTCGCAGTCGTCGCCGCGGGCCAGAGCCAGACGCTCGAGAGCAGCAGCCCGACGACGGCTCCAACGATGCTGATCTCCATGACGGCCTCTGCGGCGTTTTGGGGAGCGAGGCGTTCGCCAGCGACCACCGCCCCCAGCACGACATAGGCGAGACCCAGTCCCCCGAGGGCTCCGGTGAGGCCCGTCGCGACCGAGGCGACTGCCCGAAACTGCTCATAGGCTCCGACGAAGTGCACTGGGGCGAAGCCGACCCCCATCAGCAGGGCTGCGACCGCCAGGATCGGGAGGACGTCGCTGGCATCCTCCTCTTCGAGCGCGCTCATGAGGAAGACCTGCAGCGACCATAGCGCCAGCGCTAGCCCGACGAGCGAGAGCAGTCCCCAGAGGGCCGCCGCCCATTGCTTGAGCTCTGGCAAGAGCCCTGTGACTGCGTCCAAACTCACGACGAAATCGTCGCACTCGCCAACCCCGACTTCAAGACAGGGCCAAGGAAGGGTTGGTCGCAGGACGAGCGCAGGGCTATTCTCTGGAATGAGGATTCTGCTCTTCCTAATCGTCCTGAGTCCCGCTGCTGTTGCCGCGGGGGTGACTCGCGACGTCACGGAGTATGTCCCCGGGTGCGTTCGGGTCCAACTCACCAGCGATTCTCAGCTTCCCCTCGAGATCAACAGTCTTCGCGTCCGCGCCGTCGAAAACATCGCGCGCGAGAGTCTGGGGGAGCACGGGAAGAGTGGTCCGCTGCGACTGGGCCAATCGGTCGTCTACACCGTGTTCGCGGCGGACGCCAAGAGCACCTACGCCTTCGAAGTGACCTACCGCCTCCAGGACGGGGCCACGAAGAGATTCACGATCAGGATTGCGCGAAAGGATGGCCGCGCCACGAACGGGCAAAAGGCCCTGCCCAAGACTCCTTCGCTGCTGGGGATCAGGAACCCCGCTGTAGCCCTGAGGCGCAATCCGTCCCGACCCAGGCCAGCAAGCCCCCTCCCTCGGACCTTCCTCGCGCCTCGGGTGCAACGCGAGGCCGCCTGGTATGTCTCGGCCGAAGTCCAAGTCACGCAATTCGTCGAGGAATGGGTGAAGGCCCCCCCGCCCAAGAGGACGGGTGACAAGGGCACCGTGACCCTCTACCTGCCGAACGAGTTGAGGAGGATCAAGAAGACCCAGTTGCTGCGCACGCCCTGGTTCAGGTGCTTCTGGCCGATCGGCAAGCGTGGGCTGGATCAGGCGATCCTGCGCGCCTTTCGAATCGAAGCACCCGCCTGGAAGGTCACGCGGGTCCTCGTCTCTCATGGGCCGCAGCTCGTGCCGAGGGACCAGCAGGTCAAGCTGCCTGGGAGATTGCGCGACTCCCTGACTCGAACCGCCCGCTCTCTGAAAGACGGGGGCTCCGGCGGTATCTGCCACCAGGGCATCAAGAGGGACGGCGCGAGCTTCAAGCAGGTCTACTTCGCCGCTAGCCAAGACCTCAAGACTCACAAGGGGAGCAACAGGACACGCAATCCAATCGTGCTTCAGATCTTCCACAAGCAGGAGCGCTTCGCTGGTTTCTGGAACCAGAAGGTCGCGATCAAGAACACGTCTGGCTTGGACATCAAGGTCAAGTCCATGTTCGTTGAGTGGCGCGCCAGCGCGGGCAGTCCCCTGAACCGCGCCGAGCTCCACCCTGGGACGATCCGCAGCGGGGAGACCTGGAACGACTTCGGCGGCCGCTCGGCAGGGGACGGCAAGGTACGAATGGTGTTGGTGCGCTTCTCCGACGTCATCCTCGAGGTCAACGGAGCGCCGGTCTTCGCCAGCAGCTACACCCTTAGCCACGGAAAGCATGGCGGTTGACGCCGCGGTCGACGCCTCCGGGCGCACTCCGAGCTGGCCTCTCGAGATAGCCTCTCTGTGTTGAGCGACGCAGAGGGGCAAATGATCGAGTGCGTGGGGCTGCTCAAGCGCTACGAGAGCGCCTCGGGCGCGGTCGAAGCCCTGCGCGGGCTGGACCTCAGCGTGCGCTGCGGCGAGCTGGTCGCGATCACGGGGCCCTCTGGCTGCGGCAAGACCACGCTCCTGAACCTGCTCGGCGCCCTCGACCACCCCAGCGGCGGGACCCTGCGCGTCGCCGGGCGCGAGGTGCCCCGGACCCCGCGCGAGCGAGCGCTCTTCCGCCGCGGGACCGTCAGCTTCGTGTTCCAGCAGTTCCACCTCGTCCCGACCCTGACCGCCGCCGAGAACGTGTCGCTCCCCCTCCGCTACGCCGGCGTTCCGCGCGCCGAGCGCCGCTGCCGCGCCGCGGCCCTGCTCGAGCGCGTCGGCCTGGCCGCGCGCCGCGAGCACTTCCCCCGCTTGCTCTCGGGCGGCGAGCAGCAGCGCGTGGCCGTGGCCCGCGCCCTCGCCAGCGGCGCGGGGCTGCTCCTGGCGGACGAGCCGACCGGCAACCTCGACGGCGAGACCGCCAGCGCGATCGTGACCCTCCTGCGCGAGGCCGTCGCCGAGGGCAAGACCCTGGTGCTCGTCACCCACGACCCCGAGGTCGCCGCCCTGGCCGACCGCGCGGTCCGGCTGCGCGACGGGCGGGTGGAGGACTGAGGACGCGCCGACCGCCGGCCGCGGCGCCCGCTCGCTGAGTATGGTGAGCGCGGAGCGCCTCTGACCGACCTCGAAGACAGCAACGTCGACGATCCGCCCGCGGACCCCGCCACGGCGGAGACGCAGCTCATGGCGGATCCCACGAGCGCCCCCGCCGACGCGAGCGAATGCGACGAGGGCGACGAGGGCGACGAGGACGCTGAGAGCGGCGACTCGCTCACGATGCCCGAGCGGGATATCTACGCCACGGCGGCGCCCCCGCCGGAGCCCAGCGACGAGACCCAGCTCCTGCCCACGGACTCCGATCGGCAGATCTTCGACACGCACCCGCCGCCCCCCCTGCCGGAGAGCAGCTCCCGCGCCTCGGCGCCGCAGATCCTGGCGGAGGGGGACGACGCGCTGGAGATCGCCGAGGCCCTGCGGGACCCCGAGGCGCGGCTCGGGCGCTACGTGATCCTGCGCGAGCTGGGCGCGGGCGGCATGGGGGTCGTGCTCAAGGCCTTCGACCCCAACCTGTGCCGCACGGTCGCGATCAAGCAGATCCGGGGCGAGGCCGCCCAGGCGCTGACGCGCCGCTTCGAGCGCGAGGCGCGGGTCCTGGCGCAGCTCACGCACCCCAACGTGGTCGCGGTCTACGAGGGCGTAGCGGAGGGACCGGGCGCCCCCTACCTCGCGATGGAGTTCGTGCCGGGCGAGGCCTTGATCGAGCGCTGCCGCCGCGGGCCGCTGGCGGGGCGCGAGGCGGCGGAGATCCTCGCCCCGGTGGCGGAGGCGATCGCCTACGCGCACGCGCAGGGCGTCGTGCATCGCGACCTCAAGCCCCACAACGTGATGCTCGGGGAGGACGGCGTCCCGCGGGTGCTGGACTTCGGGCTCGCGACGCGCCAGGACTCCAACTCGATCACGCTGACCACGACCGGCATGATCATGGGCACGCCGGCCTACATGGCCCCCGAGCAGGCCGAAGCCGCGGAGGTCGGTCCGCCCGCCGACGTGTGGGGCCTGGGAGCCACGCTCTACGAGTGCCTGACCGGGCGCCCGCCCTTCCAGGCCGCCACCCCGCTGGCCGTGATCCACGCCGTGACCCACCAGGAGCCGCCCGCGCCGCGCGAGCTCCGCCCGCAGGTCTCGCGCGACCTGGAGACGATCTGCCTCAAGTGCCTCGAGAAGGAGCCAGAGCGGCGCTACCCGAGCGCCCTGGCCATGGCGCAGGACCTGCGGCGCTTCCTCGCCGGCGAGGCGATCGAGGCCCAGCGCGACCCGGCCGCGGTCCGCGCCCTGCGGCGCATGTGGCGCAACCGAGCGGTGGCCGCGCCGAGCGTGCTGGCGCTGCTCTTGCTCGTCCTGCTGGGGATCGCGGCCTTGCGCCTGGAGAGCGCGGCCGAGGAGGGGCAGGGCGCCCGAGCGCAGGCGACGGCCGCCGAGGCCGCGCGCGCCACCGCGGAGGCCGAGCGCGAGGTGGCGCGGGCGGAGCAAGCGCGCGAAGCCCGCCAGCGCGGGGCCCTCCGCAGCGCCGTCGGCGCCCTCGACCGGCTGGGGGAGGTCCTGCGCTTCCGCTACCGCCCGCTCCTGCCGGAGGCCGACGAGGAGCGGCTCGTGCAGGGAGCGCGCGCCGAGGCGGCCCAGGTGATCAGCGCCCTCGACGCGTCCCTGCAGCAGGCTCCCGAGCTCGCCGACCTGCACCTGCTGCGAGGTCGAGCCGCGCTCCAGCTCTACGAGCTCGACGACGCGCGCGCGGCGGCCCAGGCCGCGATCCAGCTCGACCCTGAGTGCGGCCCCGCCTACACCCTGCTGGCGGAGTCGCTCTGTTCGCAGCTGGCCCTGGTGCTCTTCGACAAGGGGGTCAGCAGCGCGCGGCGGAAGGAGTGGCTCGAGGGTGCCATGGCGGCCCAATCGCGAGCCGCCGCCCTCGGTGAGCGCGCCACGCCCGCGGGTCGGATCTGGGGGCTGATCCTGCGCCAGCGGCTCGAACAGGCGGGCGCCATGATCGCGCAGGCCTTGCGCGGCAGCCCGGACGAGCTCCTGCACTACCTGGCCGCCATGAACCGGGCTCAACAGGGGCTGCGCAAGCACGAGGACGGCCTGCCTCTGGTGCTGATCCGCGACGAGGTGCTCCCCGAGCTGAACGCCGCGCTCGAGCTCTGCCCGCGCCTGCTTCCCGCGCTCTACGGACGCGCGATCGCCCTGCGCGAGCTCGGCCGCTTCGCCGAGGCCTACGCCGACCTCCGCGTCGCCCGCCGGCTCAAGCCCGACTTCGTGAGCGTCCTCTACGACCTGGCCCAGGTCTGCACCCTGCTCAGCCGCTGGCCCGAGACCCAGGAGATCTGCGAGGAGCTGCTCCGCCTCCAGCCCGAGCACCCCAAGGGGTGGAACGCGCTGGGCTTCGCGCACCTGAACCAGGGCCGCCCCCGCGAGGCGCTGGCCTGCCTCGAGCGCTCCCTCGCGCAGGGCCCCCTTCCGCTGGCCCACGTCAACCGCGCCCGCCTCCGCCAGGCTCAGCGCGACACGCGCGGCGCCCTGGCCGACTACGCCAGCGCCCTCGAGCTGGACCCCGAGTGCGTCCAGGCCCTCAACGGTCGAGCCCTGCTCCGGGGAGGCCTCGGCGACGTGGCGGGCGCGCTCGCGGACCTCGACCGGGCCGTGGCCCTCGATCCCGCCGACCCGATCCCCCTCGCCAACCGCTGCAAGTTCCGCATCCAGCAGCAGAAGTTCGCGGCGGCGATCGCAGACGCGGACCGCTCGATCGCGCTCCGGCCCTTGGGCACGACCTACTTCTACCGCGCGCTCGCCAAGGCCAGCTCGGGCCAGCTCGAGCCCGCCCGCGCCGACCTCGACCAGGCGATCGAGCGCACGCCCGAGGACGCCTCCTTCTACGTCGTGCGCGGACAGGTCCTCCGCATGCAGGACAAGCCCCAGGAGGCCGCGCGCGACTTCGCGACCAGCCTGCGCCTCGACCCCAACCAGGCCGGCGCGGCCGGCCTGCGCGCCTTCGTCGAGCGCTACGGCGCCGAGTAGCTGCTCGCTAACGAGGCCCGGTTGCAGTCCCGCGCCGACCCGGCGAGAGTCGGCCCTCCACCGCAGGGGGCAGCATGGCCGCAGACAGCTGGGACTACGAGCCGGACGACAGCCGGACCGAGCTGAGCGCCGCCGCGCTCAAGCGAGCCTTCCTGGACAACCTGTTCTTCCTGCGGGCCAAGTTCCCCGAGGTCGCGACCCTCAACGACAACTACCTGGCGCTGGCCTACACGGTCCGCGACCGGATCCTGCACCGCTGGGTCACCACGGCGCGCTCCTACCTGGAGGAGGAGCGGCGCTCGGTGATCTACCTCTCGGCCGAATACCTGCTCGGCCCGCACCTGGGCAACAACCTGGTCGAGCTGGGGATCATGGACGAGGCGCGCCAGGCCATGGGCGAGCTGGGCCACGACCTCGACGAGCTGCTCGCGCAGGAGGAGGAGCCCGGGCTGGGCAACGGCGGCCTGGGCCGGCTGGCGGCCTGCTACATGGAGTCCATGGCCAGCGAGGCGATCCCCGCGATCGGCTACGGAATCCGCTACGAATACGGGATCTTCGACCAGGAGATCGAGGACGGCTGGCAGGTCGAGGTCGCCGACCAGTGGCTGGGCAACGGCAACCCCTGGGAGATCGCCAACCCCGAGATCAAGCACCCCGTCAAGCTGGGCGGACGGACCGAGACCTGGACCGACAGCCAGGGCCGCTACCGCGTGCGCTGGGTCGCCGAGCGCGAGCTGGTCGGGCGGGCCTTCGACACGCCGATCCTCGGCTACGGGGTCGACAACGCGAACCTGCTCCGGCTCTGGAAGGCCGAGGCGACCGAGTCCTTCGACTTCGCCGCCTTCAACGTGGGCGACTACTACGGGGCCGTCGACAGCAAGATCGTCTCGGAGAACCTGACCAAGGTCCTCTACCCCAACGACCAGCCGCGGGTCGGCAAGGAGCTGCGCCTGGCGCAGCAGTACTTCTTCGTCAGCTGCTCGCTGCAGGACATGCTGCGGATCTACGGGATGCGCCGCGGCGACATGGGCGGCTTGCCCGAGAAGTTCGTGGTCCAGCTCAACGACACCCACCCCGCGATCGGGGTCGTCGAGATGCTGCGGATCCTGGTCGACGAGCTGGAGGAGGACTGGGACGAGTCCTGGGAGCTGGTCAAGCGGCTCTTCGCCTACACCAACCACACCCTCCTGCCCGAGGCGCTCGAGACCTGGCCCCTGCCGCTCTTTGGGCGCGTGCTCCCGCGCCACCTCGAGCTGATCTTCGAGCTCAACCGGCGCTTCCTGGACGAGGTGCGCGGGCGCTTCCCCGGCGACGAGGAGCTGGTCCAGCGCGTGTCGCTGATCGACGAGCGGGGCCAGCGCGCGATCCGGATGGCCAACCTGGCCTGCCTCGGCAGCCACCGGATCAACGGCGTGGCCGAGCTGCACTCCAAGCTGGTCACCGAGACCGTGCTGGCCGACTTCTACCGCCTGTGGCCGGAGAAGTTCACCAACGTGACCAACGGCGTGACCCCGCGCCGCTGGGTCGCGCTGGCCAACCCGCGCTTGAGCGGCCTGATCGGACAGGCGATCGGCGACGAGTGGGTGCGCGACCTGAGCCAGCTGAAGCAGCTCGAGCCCCACGCCGAGGACTCGGCCTTCCAGGCCGCCTGGCGCGCGGCCAAGCTGGCCAACAAGCGCGAGCTGGCCGCCCTGATCGAGGCCCGCACGGGGGTCACGGTCGACCCCGGCTCGCTCTTCGACGTGCTGGTCAAGCGGATCCACGAGTACAAGCGCCAGCACCTGCTCGCGCTCTACATCCTGGCCA
>CALDQK010000594.1 GCA_937911525.1 uncultured bacterium | reverse complement strand
GTCCTTGTCCCCACACCACCCGGTCATCGCCAAGTCCGCCGTCGAGTGGACATAGCACATGAGCCGGTGGAGGCTGCGGTCCGAGAGCCCAAACGGGGGCTGCTGGAGTACCCGAATCAGCGCCAGGCCGTCATAGGGGTTGGCCACCACCTGGAGATACGCCAGGAGGTCGAGGATCTCCCGACGGTCGTAGAAGCCAGTCCCTCCGAAGGTGCGGTAGGGGATCCCCCGGGTGCGCATGGCCTCCTCGTATGCGCGGACGCTGCCTACGCTTCGGAGCAGGATCGCGAAGTGGCCCCACTGGAGCGGGATCGTCTTGCGCTGGCCGTCGGGGTCGACCACGACGGCGGGAGCCCCGCGGCGCGCGAGGATCTCGTCGGCGATCCGCTCGGCCTCGTCCTCCTTCGTGTCACAGCGGAGGACGCGCACGACGGGCCGCGCGGCGTAGGGATCCTCCTCGGCCGGTCCGAGCGCAGCCGAGACGAGCGGCGAGCGATCGCTGTCGGGCGTCTCGGTCTCGGCCAGGAGCGCCTTTGTCGAGACGTCGAGGATCTCCTGGTAGGAGCGGAAGCTCTCGAACAGGTCCAGCACCAGGCAATCCCCGCCCTCAGCCCGAGCCATGTCGGGGAGCTGGCGAATGTTCTGGACTCGGGCGCCGCGGAAGGCGTAGATCGACTGCCGCTCGTCCCCCACCGCCATGAGGTTGCCGTAGGCGGGGCGCGCGAGGAGCCGCAGGACCTCCAACTGGACCCGGTTGGTGTCCTGGAACTCGTCCACCAAGATCACCTTGAACTGCGTACGGACCCTGGCAGCGGCGCTGCTCCGCAAGAAGTCGACAGCGCGGGTTTGCAGGTCAACGAAGTCGAGGAGTGCCTCCTTCTGCTTGAGGGCCTCGTAGCGCGCCTCGACTTCGGGTAGGCAGCGGCCGAAGTACTCATGGGCGGCGCGTTCCTGAGCCAGAGCGTCCTCGTCGAGCTTGAGCTCGGTCGCCAAGGTGGCGAGCCGATTCGCGGCGACGGTCACGATCTCCTCGGCGCCGAGGAGGTTCTCCCTGGCCCGGCCGAGGACCTGGACCGAGTGATCGAAGGCTCGACCGACGCGGTCCACCACCGCGGCGGGGACCGGGTTCCCGGCCTCCTCGGCGGCCAGAGCCTCCTCGGCCAGCTCGCCCTTGAGGAACTCCCGCCGCAGCTCCTGGCACACGTCGGCGGCTTCGACTTCGTCCTGGACCCGGCTGGCCGGCTCGAAGCCCGCCACCAAGGCGTTCTCGCGCAGTAGCCGGAAGCACAGGCCGTGGAAGTTGGTGACCCAGGCCGTTTCCAGAGCCAGGGACGTCTCGAGCCGGCCCGCCTCGAGCAGGCGGCGAGCGAGGCGCTCCTTAAGCTCTCGGGCCGCCTTGCGCGTGAACGTCACCACCAAGACGTCCGGGATCTGGAAGCCGCCTTTTGTGATGAGGTGGAGGTAGCGTTCGACCAGCACGTGGGTCTTGCCCGAGCCGGGCCCCGCGTTGACCAGGACGCACTGGTCGGTCGTGGCCTGGACGATCCGCGCCTGGTTAGGAGTCAGCGACATCGTGCTCCTCCTTCCCGCAGATCGCGCTGTACGAGCAGTAGCCACAGACCCGAGGCGAGGGCGTGATCTCGAACCGAGTTCGATCGGAGGCATGGATCCGCCGCACCTGCTCCTCGATCGCCTCCCATGCATCGTCGAGCTCCGCCGGGGAGATCCAGGCCCAGTCGGTCCACTTGCGGCCGTCTCGCCCGTTGAAGGGATCTCCCTTGGGCGGCTTCTCTTCGGTCACCTGGAGCAGGATCTCGAGCGTCCCTGGCCGCCAATCGCTCGTGTGGCGGAGGAAGATCTTGCCCAGGTAACTGGGCGCGACCCCGAAGTGCTCTAGGTAGGCGCGGTAGTAGGTCACGAGCTGGATCTCGGAGCCCTTCTTGATCCAGCCCTGGAAGGTCAGGCCCCGCGTGGTCGCCCAGCGCATCGTCTTGTAGTCGGCGATCAGCACCTCGTGCGCGTCCGCCAGCTCGGGCGCGTCGGCGCAGACTCGGTCGATCTTGGCGATCATCTCGGCGCCCGCCGCCTGGAAGCGGACGTTGATCTCGCGCCCGGCGACGAAGGGCAGCGGTTCCTCGGCCTGCAGGGCCAGATAGGGATCGACCATGCTCAGCGCGCTGGCCAGGCTGCGGCGGAACTGGAAGGGAGAGCCAAAGCTCTCCTGGTTTGCGACCAGCGCGTCGCTCAGCCGCTGGCGCAGCTCGGCGGCGAGCTCGGCGAGCCGATCGGAGTCCGCCAGCTTGCGCTTATCCGGGTGGTCGTTGTGGAAAGCCTCGAGGGCCTCGTGGACCACCGTCCCGAACACCGCCGGGGCGCCGGACGGGCGCTGCAGGTGCAGGAGCTTCGAGTAGTAGAACTTGCGCGGGCAGTCGCCGAAGTCCCCGAGGCGGCTGGCCGAGAGGACCAAGCCGGAGCTGCCGAGCTCGAGCTCGCGGTCCTTCTCACGCGGGAAGGGTGTCCTCGAGGTCACGAACGCCTGGTCCAGATTCGCGTCGCGGACCTCGGGGCCCTTGAGCGCGCTCTGGACCTTGGCCCGGACCTCGGGGCTTCCTCGTCGGTAGAGGCGCCGGAGGGCCACCTCGAGTTCGTCGACGTTCAGGGCTCCTTCCAGGCTTCCCGCGAGCCCTTCGGTGTCGCAGAACGCGATCGGCGGGTTCTGACTGGCGGCCGCCAGTTCGCCAAGCACCACTGAGACAGCTGCCTTCTCCTCCTGGACCTTCCGCCAGAAGCTCACCTCCCTGCCGCCTAGCACCTGGAGCAGGAAGGGCGAGGGCGAGCTGTCGTCCTCTTCCCCGTCGTAGCGCTTGGCCCAGGATAGGATCAGCCGCTCCTTGGCCCGGGTGATCGCCACGTAGAACAGGCGTTTCTCCTCCTCGTAGTGCTCTTCAGGGCTGAGCTTGCTCGGGTCTCGGAAGGACGGCTGCACGCGCTCGAGCGCGTCGACCGCGATCTCCGAGAGAACAGCCGACGGGCGCGGCGGCGACGGGAAGCGGCCCGCCACAAGGTGCGGGACGAATACGACGTCGAACTCGAGGCCTTTGGCCTGGTGGACCGTCATGACCGAGACGACGTTGGGGGCCTCCAGGAACTCTTCCCCGGGCGCCTCTACCTCGCTCTCGTTGGAGAAGTGCTCCAGTAGCTCGCGGAGGTGCTCGGCGAGGTCCTCGAGCGAGGGAGGGGTGGCGTCCTCGCCCTGAACGGCAATCTCCGTGAAGTCCTCCACCATGGAGTGGAGCTTCTTCACGTTGGCCGCGTGCCGGGCGGCCAACCGGGGGTCCTCTTCCTCGAGCCGGAGGATCCAGGCGATCAGGCCCGTCTGGACCGCGACCGCAGAGATCAGGGCGGGCAGCGCGTCCTGACTGCGGCGAGCTCGGGCCCTCAGGATCAGGAACCGCTGGTGGAAGTCGTAGAAGGCCTGCTTGTCCTCCAGGCTCATGAGTGAATAGAAGTAGGGCGGCCGGACCTTCGCGAACGCGTCCTTCTCGGCCGTAAGCTCCGCCTTGGCTTCGTCAGCGTCGTCTTTGGCAGGCCGGAAGACCTTGAACCGCTCGGGGTCCTCGCGCTCCATGAGGAAGCGCAGGAACCAGAAGTAGCGCCCCGCGTGGCGGTCCCGCCGGACGACCCGGTCGAGGAAGCGCGCGATGGGGAGCTGCGGGAGCCCCGGGATCGGTGAAGCGAGCACTCTGCGCAGTGCCACGTCGCTCCCCTCGTCCACCAGGGCTAGCACGTAGTTGACGAGGAAGGCCACCGCTTCGTTGCGGTAGAAGCCGGCGTTTCCCTGCACCCGGTAGGGCACTCCAAAGCGCTCCAGCTCGTTCTCGATCGTCTTCGTGTCGCGCTTGAGCGAGCGGCACAGCACCGCCATGTCCCGCCACTGGTAGGTCCGGCCGCCGTCGGCCCGGGGAGTGCGCCGCAGCCTGAGGATCTCGCGCACGATCCCGGTCGCTTCCGCCAGGCTGGTTGGGTTGGTCATGACCTGAACGGGAGGTTCCTCGCCGACGCCGTGGTCGTCGTCCTGCCCCGCGGCGGGAAAGACCCGGCGACACAGGGCGACCAAGCCCGGCAGCGAACGGTGATTGCGGCTCAGCGCGCGCTCTAGCGCCTCGGGGAAGGTCTGGCGGAAAGCGCCCAGCACCTCGGCAGGCTGCGCACCACGGAACCCGTAGATGCTCTGGTTGATATCGCCACAGGCCGTGACTCGCCCAGCCAGCGGGCTGCCCCGCGTCAACTCCCCAATGAGCAGTGCCTGGGCCTGGTCCATGTCCTGCAGCTCGTCGACGAGAACGGCGTCGAAGCGGGCCTGCTGCGCTTCTCGGATCTCAGGGCGAGCCAGCAGGTCATTCGCGCAGAGGATCAGGTCGCGGAAGTCGAAGTGCCGCCGGTGCCGGAGCTCTGCCTCGTAGCCCCGGTAGATCCGGGCCAGGTCCTCCAGCAGAGCGTCCGGGCAGTGCACCGAGGCCATCTCCAGCGCCTCGGGCCCGAGGAGGTTCTGCTTCAGCAGCGCCAGGCTGTTGGCCACCTCACCCACGAGTCCGCGGCACTCGCGCGCGGCCATGAGCGCGCTCGAGACGGGCATGCGGTGGAGTACGTCCCGGACGAGGACCCACTCTTTGAACCCCGTTAACAGCCGAAACGACCGGGGCACCCCCGACTCGACGGGATATCGCTTGATCAGGTCGTTGCCGAACGAATGGAAGGTCGAAATCCAGAGCGTCTTGACCGACTCCTGGGTTGCGAGCTCTACGCGGTGCCGCATCTCGGCGGCGGCCTTCTGCGAGAAGGTCAAAACGAGGATCCGCTCGGCTGAGATCCCCTCCTCGACCAGGCTTAGGAACTTGTGGACAAGGGTGCGGGTCTTGCCCGACCCCGGCCCCGCCTGGACCAGGACGGGTCGGTCGCGAATCGCGACGACCTCAGCCTGCTCTGGCGTGAGCTGTCCCATCGGTCCCCCTGGCTACACCCAGCGTGTGCCCACTATGCTACGGCGGTCGGCACGCTGCGTGCCACCGCCTGGAGGGTTCGGCATGGCACCGTCAAAGCCCATCGCGCTCAACCTCGCCACGATTGTGCATCGGCTGCTGACCAACGCACGTGGGTGGGAGGTTCAGGACCTGTGCGACGAGCTGGAGATTGCCGATCGGACCTACCGGAAGTACCGCCAGCTGCTTCAAGAGGAGTTCCTCCCTCTGATCCGGCGGGGCAAGGGCCTGGTGCAGGAAGTGCAGGACGGCTCCACGCGCTACCTGCGCCTCGTCGAGCCTTCACCCAACGGGGAAGAGGTCGCGGGCGTCTTGAACCGTCTCACCGCCCACCACCTCGCTCGTCAGGTGCTCGACTTCATGGGCCAGCCGGAGGGCCGGAGCGCGCTTGACGAGGCCTTCGAGACCTTCTGGTCCCGGACTCGCACCGGCAAGCGGTTTCCGATCTTGGGCAGGATCCAGCGCGACCTAAACCGACTCTTCCACTTCGTGCCCGACGCCCCCAAGGACTACTCCGCGCACGACGAAATCCTGGCCATTGTCCTGGAGAGCCTCGTCCGCTCTCAGCAACTGCGCATGGTGTACGAGTCCGCTGCCCAGGGAGCGAAGGAGCACACCATCGAGCCGCTGACTCTCGCGATGTATCGGAGCGGCCTGCACCTGTTTGGCCGCTATGCGGGACACAAGCGCGTCTACAACTTCGTCGTGGACCGCATCGCAGAAGCGGAGATCCTCGACGTCGCCTTCGACTACCCGTCGACGTCGGCCTACAACCCCGAGCGCTTCACTCAGTCGTCGTTCGGGATCTACTTCCAAGACCGAGCCGGCGGTCGGGGAAAGACCAGCGTCGAGCTCGTCTTCGCCAACAAGCGTTGGCTCAAGCTCTATCTACAGGAGCGCCGTTGGGCGGCGGGGCAGGAATTCAGGGAGCTAAAGGACGGGCGTCTGCGCATGACGTTCTCGACTCCGTCCATGGTCGAGGTCTGGCCCTGGATTCGTCGCTTTGGAGCGGACGTGGAGGTGGTCAGCCCAGTGCAGGTAGCCTCGCGGCGGCGAAACTAGGTTTCAGGCCTCTCCCACGATCGATCCCGTAGCAGGCGCGCGGCGATGTTTCGGATCTCTGGAGCAGGATCCTCAAGCAACTCCCACACTTGATTGGCGCTCGCGACCGGCAACTCTGCACCTCGTGCAAGGATCTCCAGGGCGACTCGCCGGACACCGGACTGGGGACTCTTCAGCAGCTGGACGGGGCTCTGCTCTGCATGAGGTAGGGCTTGCCCCTTCGCAAGTGCTTCCAGAAGCACAGGTGGGAGTTCGCCGGAAACAATCCTATCGACGAGTTCTGTGGCCAGGGATGAGTCACGGCCAGCGAGCTCCGCGAGAGCCTCCCGCGCCGCGCCTTTCACGTCAGACCGGGAGTCAGACAGCATGTCGACAAGATCGGCCGGTTGAAACGCGCCAGCAACCAGCCCGGCACGGACCAGGTCGGGGCGAGGGCTATGCTGAACCACGTAGTCGATGACTTCTGGGGGCTCACTTCCCAACCAGTACTCGAACGCGGAGCGAATGTGCTCCTGGTCGGTAGGCCCCAGTGGGAGGAGCCTCGAGAGCCCTCGAGCAGCACTCGCGGCGACCTTCGTATCTCCGGCCAGCAACCCCCGATGCAGGATCGCTCGAACCCGGTCTTGGTGCGCATCAGCCTCCGGCAGAAGCTCCAACATCGACTCGGTTGGCGGATCTAGCCTGGCTTCGCACCGCTCAAGGATGGCCACAATGGCTGGCTCACCCCAATGGAGGCAGGCGTGAGTTGCCAGCAACAAGCCGAACGACCGGTAGGCACCAAGTTGGGCGCGGACCGCACGGATCCCCTCGTCCTTGCTTCCTGCAGCCAAGAGATGAAGAGCGCAAACAGCAATCACCCGGCTAGGGTGGTGAAGACCACGCGCAAGTAGCTCCGAGGAGGGTCGCAGCTCGGCACTCGCACGATCCCAGTCCAGCTCTTCCGACTCGCCATAGCCCATCCACCAGAGACTGGAACGCCTCTCCCTGTCTTCGGAGACTCCGGCCAACGCGAGCTCGGCTTCACTCCGAAGCGACGATCGGTCCAATCCCATCGCAACAACAGCGCCGCGAATCACTACTTCCAGGATCGGCTTACCCTCGTCGATCCTGATCGCGTCTAGGTCAGAGGCCGCGGCATGCTGGTTCAATCCAATCGAGGTCGCAAGTCTTCTTAGCGTCAAGGGAGAGCGGTCCGGCTCAAGCTCCGGGGCCCTCGGACTGGAAGACGGCCCGGGCCCGCATGCGGCCAAGACGGATTCAAGGAACGCGATTTCCCCCGCTCGGGCGTTGCCAATCATGTTGGGCAAGAAGGCAACCGACTCCGCCAGCTTAGCTGCGTCAATCTTTAGGGGGTCGCCCAGCCCCCGCGCGACAAGCTGGTCGCGGAACTCCCGCGCGAGACCGACTGGAAAGTCCGTCCTCACGCACACGGACCGCAAAACCTTGTTGGCCATCGCGTCTTCTTGCTCGAGGAGCCAGGCGATGGCGGTGCGGGCAAACTCCGTTCGCAACGTCGAAGCTTCCTTCACGCTGTGCTCCGCACGAAAGAGCACTTGCCTACAAACGAAGTCGTCAAGAATCCCTCGTTCCAGAGCATTGCCCAGCTCCTCTGTCTCAAGGTCCTTCGTGACGGCGCGAAGGGTCCAGCCGATCGCCCGAGTCCACTCCTGAGTGTGTGCAGAGAGGCCACGAGCGATCCTTGCGAAGCTAGAGGGTGCCTCTCGAGCAAGACGCACGGCCAGCTCCCCGGCCTCGTAAGCGAGCAGAGGCACTGGGGACTTCATTCGGTCTTCGAGCGCGGACGCTAGCAGATCGGCGCGATCTGGGCTGATTGCCCCAGTCTCCAACTCAGCACGAGCGGCCGTGAGAGCCTCGAGAGACAGGGGACTACTTGGGTCGTCAGATTCAACGAGCGCCTGCACCAAAGGTTCGGCGGCTCCAAGGCCCGCGGCAAGGACCAGCGGCTCCTGCCAACCCGGAACCCGCCCGACCCTCGCGACGTGCTCGACGATCTTCTGAGGCGGTCGACGTCGGAGTGCCCTCGCCGCTGCGAACTCCTGAAACTGCCTATGCACGAAGCACAGCTGGGGTGAGCCCCCCCCCACACGCTCCAAGAGGCCAGCGGCCTCCCAATAGACAACGGCCCGTTCGGCTTCTCTGTGCGCCAACACGGGGTCGCCCCCCAGCGACGCCTCCAGTCTCCTGCCGATCGCACCTACTGCCCCGGAGAGGCCGAGGTCGTCATCGGACTGCAATGCCCAGCCAAGCTCGTCTATCGACGCGTCGAGAACGGAGGCCTCGACGTGCTCTCGAGTTCTCCCCTCGCGAGGTGCAGATCGCAGGAGCTCGAACACCCGGTCGAGCAGCGCCGTGCGGCGCGTCTCCAGTTTCCCTCCACGAACTGCCAGTGCGACTAGAAGCCCAACTGCGAGGGGTGTCTGGGTCCAGTGGTCGTAGCCTCCAGCCTTCTTGAGGTACGCGGACAGCCGAGAGGAGGCTGCGTCGCGGTCACTGGCAGTCAAGCCTTCGACTGCCTCGAGAAACCGACCCGACACGAGCAGGGCGGCCGCGGAGGTCAATGGGTGAAGGCGGAACCGACTCCACTCCGCCAGGGAAGGGTGCTCCTGCAGGCTTCCACGACTCGTCACCAGAACGCGAGCGTCTGGGTGAGAGATGCTCCAGGTCGCCAACGCAGCGGCGACCGTGGCGCTGCCGTGCCCACACTCGTCGAGTCCGTCTGCAAGGAGATACAGGGAGCGCCCAAGGAACTCTCGGACATCAGCCTCACCGAGCGGGGACCCGTCAGCGGCGGTTTCAGCCAATGCGCGATCAATCGACCCCGTTGCCTGGAGACGCCTAAGGAGCAGAGGCAACCGGAGCCGAAGAGCGAGGTCTCCATGCTTCGCCAGAGTGTTCGCGAGTTGGGTGACCAAAGTGCTCTTGCCTGCTCCAGCAGCGCCTTGCACGAGGAGGCAGCGAGTCCGGGATAGCACATCGATCGCAGGCTCTGGGCGAGGCTCGCGGCGATCGTTCTGGTGGGGCGCGGCCAGGTACCGCTCAAATGTCTCCCCTGTCGGCAGAGAGACACCCAGGCCGGGCACGGTGACACGCGCTGTGCTCCGCGCGAGCCACGCCAGATAGACGCGAACCTTCTCGCCGACCTCGACTCCTCGCAGGAGGCTGACTCCTGGCGCTTGGGAGTTTGGATCCGCCGACGGCCTTCCTGCGCCCGGGTACTGAATCTCCTCCACTACCACGCGGTGGACGGACTCAATCCTCTCGAGGCTCTCCGCATGCAAATGCGCGAGGAGCTTGCGAATGGTGATGATGTCTGTCTCAGGGGAGAAGGAGAGACCAACGGCCTGGAGTCCGGTCAAGTCGAGGTCTTTGTAGCCTTGCTCCCGCCGTCCAAGGACGAGGATCCTGAGACGCGAGTAGTCCTCGTGCAACCTGTGGTCAAGGAACTTTCCCAGCGTCGCCTGGATCTTAGGCTTTCCGGTCTGCGCTGTGATTTGGAAGCACTCTCGCTTCCTCCGGTCACCCAGGTCGATGGCAGGGTGGTTCGGCGCGACCCGATTGAGGTTCTCCAACTCAAGGTCGAAGACGGCGTTCAGGAGGCGAGCGAAGAAATCCTCGGAGGTGACGGCTAGGTCGTGCAGGTTGAGAGCGCTTGAGTTCTCGACGGTTGTCTGCAGGAAGCTGAGCCCCTGGCCGATCTCCTCTAAGAGGTTCTTCCGCTTTAGGGCCATTGGCGCTGCCCTTGTCCGCTGCTTCTTCGACTCAGTCTAATAGACGAGCCGCCAGCGGCGGACGCCCTCGTACCAGGCCATCTGCCGGACGTCGGGTGCGCTTGCATTCACCCGGAACGCGGCAGCCACCGGTCCGTGGTTCCAGCTGTCCCCCCAGCGCACGTTGAGAACGACAATCCAGTCCAGGTGGTCGTACTCGTGAGGGTGGTCCGCGAGAAGGGGACCCAAGACGTGCGGGACCGCCTCGATCGGAGCGGACCACGTCGGCGTCCAGACAACGGCCACGCGGACGTCCACTTCGTGGCCCTCGAGCTGCGCCCGTGCGTTGCGAACCCGTGCGAGTGCCCGTCGGAAGTCCTCTTGAGGGGTCGCTTCAGGCGCCTCGACCCACCAGGTAATGCCGCTGTCCATGGAATCGCGCGGAGAGAGGATCTCGAACTGCCCAAGGTCCATCGGCGCCTCTCTCGTGCCGAGCACGAGGCGCGGGCCGCGCGAGGCATACCAGTCGCGGAAAAACTCAAGCAGAGGGTCCGCGTAGACGCGCTCGAACCGCTCAGGATCCGTGTCGCGAAGAAGGGCCATGAGCTTCCGAGAAGGTAGGAAGCGGAGCTGGTGCGGCATGGGCCGCGGAGGGGGGGGCGTCGTGTAGACACCCGGCTCACGGTCGCCTGGTGTGAGCGCCCTGCTCAAGGACTCGAGGTTCCTCGCGTAGAGGGACCGGCTCAGCACCTTGGCCTCGACGGCGACCCGAACGCCCACCTCTGACAGCTCGAAGTCAG
>CALDQK010000593.1 GCA_937911525.1 uncultured bacterium | reverse complement strand
CCGGCCAGCCACTGCGCGAGGGCCTCGGCGCGGGCTCGGGCGAAGCCGGCCCGGCCGTAGCGGGGGTCCTGGCGCGAGAGCCGGTCCGGGCGCTCGCGCCAGAAGTGCAGCAGGGCGGGGACCTTCTCGGCGCGCCAGCCGGCGGCGAAGAGGCGCAGCCAGAGGTCGTAGTCCTCGGGCCCCATGAAGTCGCGGTAGCCGCCGACCTCCTCCAGCGCGCGGGCCCGGATCAGCACCGCGGGGTGGGCCAGGGGGCTCTCGACGAAGCGCTCGCGGGCCATGTCCTCGTGGCGGCGCAGCCCGTTGAGCCAGGCGTCGTAGCGACGGCGCCCGGGGCGCACGTAGAGCTCGGGGAAGGAGCGGACCAGGCAGCTCACGACGCCCAGCCGCGCGTCCGACTCGAGCAGGGCCCGGCAGCGCTCGAGGCGACGCGGGTGGGCCAGGTCGTCGGCGTCCATCCGCAGGAGGTAGCGCCCGCGGGCGGCGCGGCGCCCGGCCTCGAGCGCGGGGACCAGCCCCGCGGCCGGCTGGGTCAGGACAGCAACGCGCGGATCGCGGGCGGCGGCCTCCGCCAGGAGCGCCGGGGTTCGATCGCGCGAGCCGTCGTCGACGACGAGCAGCTCGAAGTCGCCCTCGCTCTGGGCGAGCACGCTCTGGATCGCCGCGGCGACCGTGGACTCGGCGTCGCGGACCGGCAGGAGCACGCTGGTAGGGGGAGCACTTCCCATGAGGCGACGAGGATAGCGGTCGCTACAATCTGCGCGTGATCCACGGCCTGCGGACCCTCACGATCTTCGCCGCCGCGCTGCTCCTGGGCGGCCCCTGCGGCTGTGCCTCCACGCGCTCGCCCGAGGGCCCGCCGCCCGACGTGCGGGACGAGGAGCGGGTCCAGCTGATCGAGCAGGACGGGTTCCGCTTCTGGGTCGAGCAAGGCGTGACCAGCGGCGCCGAGCTGGAGCGCCTGGCCTACGAGCTCAGCCGCGCCCGCAAGCAGCTCGTGGCCCGGATCGGCCGCGCCCGCGCGCCCGGAGACTTCCGCCCGCCCAACCGGCCGCGCGGCTACCACCCGGACCGCCCGCCGCCGCCCCTGCCAGACTCGATCGACGTGGTCGTGCTCGAGGGCGGCAAGGGGACGCGCTGCCACGCCGACGAGGAGGGGCTGACCCTGCTGGCTCGCCACCTCTGGCGCCACGACGGCACCCACGAGCTGGTCCACTTCCTGGCGGGCTCCTCCTGGCGGCCGATCGACGAGGGGCTCGCGGTCTACCTGACCGAGGACCTGTGGGGCCCCGAGCGCGGCTTCCCGACCAAGGTCCGCGCGCGGGTGTTCCAGGACCTCGGCCTCGACCAGCGCCTCGAGCCGCCGCAGATGCGCGCCGGCATGTCGCGCGTGCACTACGACACGGCCGGAGCCTTCGTCCGCTGGCTGATCGAAGCCTACGGCTGGGAGCGCTTCTGGCAGCTCTACCACGGGCCCGAGCGGGCCTACCACGAGGCCTACGGCGTCGGCGAGGTCGAGCTCTGGCAGCGCTTCTGGCGCTACATCGGCAACCTCGACCTGAGCGGCGACACGGCCTACCCCGCCTACAAGGCGCTGGTGCGGACGCGACGATGAGCGAGACGGAGAGTGACGTGACGGCCCGACTCCTCGTGAGCGAAGCCGCCGACGAGCGCAGCGCGCCCAAGAACGTGGGCCTCGGCCAGGCCGTGGTCGGCACGATCTCGGCCCCCGAGCGGGAGGGGCCCAACGAAGACGCCGCCCTGATCCTGCCGCTGGGCGCCGAGCGCGGCGTGATCGCGGTCGCCGACGGCGCCGGCAGCTACCCCCAGGGCAACGTCGCCTCGCGGGTCGCGCTCGAGGCGCTCGCCGCGGCCGTCGACGCCAAGCCCGACCACCTCCGCAGCGCGGTGCTCGACGGCTTCGAGGCCGCCGAGGAGGCCGTGCGCGGGCTGGGGACCGGCGCCGCGACCACCCTGGTCGTGGTCGCCCTCGAGGGCCAGCGCGCGCGGATCTTCCACTGCGGCGACTCCATGGCGCTGCTCTGCGGCCAGAAGGGCAAGCAGAAGCACGAGACGATCGCCCACTCGCCGACGGGCTACGCCCAGGCCGCGGGCATGCTGAGCGAGACCGGCGCCTTCCGGCACCGCGACCGGCACCTGGTCTGCCACCTGGTCGGCATGGGGGACCTCACGATCACGATCGGGCCCGTGCTCGAGCTGGCGGCGCGCGACACGATCGTGCTCGGCAGCGACGGCCTGTGGGACAACGCCTACGTGGCCGAGGTCGTCGAGCACGCCCGCGCGGGCCCCCTCGACGAGTCGCGCGACGCGCTCCTGGCCGCCGCGCGAGAGCACATGCTCAACGAGCCGGCGCCGATCGGAAAGCCCGACGACCTGACGCTGATTCTCTACCGTCCGCTCTGAATCCAGGAGGACTCATGAACCGAATCGCCCTCGCGCTCCTTTCGCTGGCCTTGGTCGCGCCCGCTGGCGCGCAGGACTCACGGCCTGCCGAGAAGACGCCCGCCAAGAAGACGGAGAAGGCGCCCGCCAAGAAGACGGAGAAGGCGCCCGCCAAGAAGACGGAGAAGGCGCCTGCCAAGAAGACGGAGAAGACGCCGGCCAAGAAGAGCAAGAAGGTCAGCGTCAACAAGGACGCCTCCCTCAAGCTGATCCACCAGCTCTGCCTCGCCATGGAGAAGAAGGACGTCAAGGGCGCTCTGGCCCTCTGCGCGACGCCCTTCCGCGTGGTCAGCGACGGCAAGCTCGTCGAGTGGAAGGCCAAGGAGCTAGAGCAAGCCCTGGCCGGCAAGTTCGGCCAGCGGATCGGTGAGCGGGCCATGTCCTTCCGCAAGAAGGGCGCGGAGGAGCAGACCGCCCTCTACTGGGGCCCCAAGAGTAAGCGGGGCAAGGCCACGCAGACCAAGTACGAGCCCTTCAAGGGGGCCGGCTGGGTCGGGGTGGTCTACAAGGGCAAGAAGAAGAAGCCCGAGGAGGCCAAGAAGCCCTTCGCGATCCAAGTCGTGGACGGCCAGCTCAAGGTGATCGGCTTCCACGACGACTGAGGCTGGCCCGCTCAGCGCAGCTGGAAGAACTTCTTCTTCGGCGGCTCTTGCTTCGGCTGCGCGGGCTTTTCGCCCGCGGGGCCGAAGCTGGCGAAGGTCGTCTCGGTGTCGCGGAGGACCGCGCCGTCCTTGGCGGCCAGGCAGGTGAAGCGGAGCTTGCTCGCGGCGCGCTTGGCGGGGTCGCGAGGGATATCCACCTCGACCATGACCACGTTGCGGCGGCTCTCCATCCACAGCCGCTCCGGACGGACGGCGGCCTCGAACAGGTCCTGGTAGCCGAAGGCGTCGGTCGCGAGCCCGCTGGCCGTCAGCTCCCAGAAGGCCGCCCCCTTGGGCTGTGCCTTGTCGTGGGGGACCCGGTAGAGCTCGCTTATGTGAATGTCCCCCGAGAGGAAGAGCAGCGGGCCCAGGTCCGCGCCGCGGGCCCAGCTCAGGAAGCGCTTCTTCTCGGCGGGGG
>CALDQK010000592.1 GCA_937911525.1 uncultured bacterium | reverse complement strand
GGTCAAGCTCAAGAACCCGCGCACGGGCTTCGTGCAGGACAAGAGCTTCCGCGGCGGCGACAAGGTCGACGAGGCGGCGGTCGACGAGCGCCCCGTGTCCTACGTCTACGCCGACGGGGACGAGATCTACTTCATGGACAGCGAGACCTACGAGCAGTTCTTCCTGACCAAGGACGCGCTCGGGGACGCCCTCGACTACCTCGTCGAGCAGATGGAGCTGACGGCGGTCAAGCTGGGCGAGGAGATCCTCGGAGTGCGCCTCCCCAACCACGTCGACCTCGTGGTCAAGGAGTGCCCTCCCCCGGTCAAGACCAGCGGCTCGGGCAGCACCACCAAGCCCGCGACGACCGAGACCGGCCTCGTGGTGCAGGTCCCGCCCTACCTCGAGGTGGGCGAGACGATCCGGGTCGACACCCGCGACGGGCGCTTCGTCCAGCGCGTGAAGGAGTAGCCCGTGCGGGCGCTCGTCTGGGACGGCGCCGCCCTGCGCTACACCCAGGACCACCCGCGCCCCGAGCTGCCCGCGGGCTGGGCTCGCCTGCGCGTGCGCTGCGCGGGGATCTGCTCGACCGACGAGCAGATCCTGCAGGGCTACATGGGCTTTGAGGGCGTCCCCGGCCACGAGGTGGTCGGAGAGGTCTGCGAGGGACCCCCCGAGTGGCTCGGCAAGCGCGCGGTGGTCGAGATCAACTTCGCCTGCGGGAGCTGCCCGGCCTGCGCGCGCGGGCTCGGACGCCACTGCCCTGCGCGCAGCGTGCTGGGGATCCTCGACCAGGACGGCGCCTTCGCCGAGGAGCTGGTCGCCCCGCTGGCGAACCTGCACGAGGTCCCCGCGGGGGTCGACGACGAGCAAGCGGTGTTCAGCGAGCCCCTCGCGGCGGCCTTCGAGATCCTCGAGCAGGTCCACGTGCCGCCGGGGTCGCGGGCCCTCGTGCTCGGCGACGGCAAGCTCGGTCAGCTCTGCGCGCGGGTCCTCCACCACGCGGGCGCCGAGACCCTGCTGGTCGGCAAGCACCGCGCCAAGCTGGACCGCGCCGCCACGGCTGGGGTCGGGACTTGCCTGCTCGGGGCGCTCTCGCCCGAGCAGAGCTGGGACCTCGTGGTCGAGGCGACCGGCTCCCGGGACGGCCTCGAGCTCGCGATGGCGCGGGTCCGGCCGCGCGGGACCCTCGTCCTCAAGAGCACGGTCGCGGCGGCCCACGAGCTCTCGCTGGCCCCCCTCGTGATCCACGAGGTCACCGTGGTCGGCTCGCGCTGCGGCCCCTTCCCCGCCGCCTTGGCGGCGCTCGCCGCGGACCGGATCAGCGTGCGCGAGTTGATCGACGACCGCTTCCCCCTCAGCGAGGGAGAGGCCGCCTTCGCTCGCGCCCGGGAGCGGGGCGTCCTCAAGGTGCTGCTCACTCCCTGAGCGGCTGAGCCTCCTCGGGCCAGCGTCGGCGCGCCAGCGCGGCGAGCCCGGGGAGGATCAGCGCCAAGAGCCAAGGCTGCACGAGCACCCAGGTCCCGAGCCACGGGCTGGCCCAGCGCGAGCCCACCAGCCAGCGCACCTGGGGCAGCCCCTCGAAGCCGACCTTCGCGAGGCGAGCCAGGATCAGGGTGCCCAGGAGCGAGCCCAGGCCCGTCTGCCAGGGGCGCGCGCCCCCGCGACGGAGCACGAAGGCGAGCGCGAAGGGCGGGGCGAGCGCGGCCAGGAGCACGCGCGTCTCCGCGGCCATGCTGAAGAAGTGCTGGATTCGATCCCCGCTCCGGTCCAGCGCGCGCGGGATGTCGAGGTTGGACCAGGCGTGCGCCAGGTAGGTGGTCTGAGCGAAGGCGAAGAGCAGCCCCAGGCTCGCCCAGGCGGCGATGGTCAGGGCCAAGGCCCCCTCACCGGCTGGTCCGCGCCGCGGTGCGAGCTCGTCCAAGAAGGCCAAGGGCGCCAAGGCCAGGCTGAGCACGAGCACGAAGAGCAGGTCCCAAGGCGTCCCGACCGAGCCGCTCAGGCCGAGCCCCAGCCCGAGCAAGAGCGTGAGCTCGACGACGAGGAGCCCTCCGGCCCGGGCGCTCGCCCGGCAGAGCCCTGACTTCACGACACTTCCCCTTCTCCCTCACGCTTGGACACCCGAGACCGGCCCCCGTCTCGCGTCCGCCGGCGGACACCCTCACCGCGCTAAGCCTTACTGGTTCTTTGACTTCGCGCGACCCAGTGGACCCGAGCTTCCGAAAATGGGACGCCCGCAGCTGGGGCTCGGCAGAGAACGATTGGACTTAGATTAGTTTCCGCCAAGGTCTGCCCTGTGCAGAGGGCCGGGTGCACTGGGAGACACACTCAATGACCCGCCTCGCTCCGCGGCTGGGGGTCGGGTTCGCGCTGGCGCTGCTGCTGCTCGCCGGCTCGAGCTTCGCGCTGCCGCCCCGCACCCTGACCCGCGACCTGCTCAGCTGGAACGTGGGGACGCTGAACCCCCTCGAGTTCCGCTTGCCCGAGCGCTTCGAGGACCGCGTCGTGAACGGGATCTTCGACGTCGACGCCGAGGTCGTCGCGTTGCAGGAGTTGGGCTCCACGACGCAGGCCCTGCGCCTCCAGGCCGCGCTGGCTGCTCGCGGTCGTCCCTACTGGGTCGAGACCGAGGACAACCACCCCGGGCGCAGCGACGGGCGCATGATCGCCGTGTTCTATCGGGGTGAGGTGCTGAGCGAGCGGCGGACCTTCGTCAGCTCCAGCGGCTACCAGGCCCTGGCCCTGGTGTTCGACTCGGGCTGGACGCTCGTGAACGCTCACGGCCCCGCCACCTCGCACAAGCCGCGCCGGGCCTACTTCGAGGAGCTCTCGCGCTGGATCACGAACCTCCCCGGCACCGTCGTCCTCGCGGGCGACCTGAACCTCGGTCCGCGGCACGGCGCGGGCGTCTCGGCGGTGCTTCCCTGGGCGCGGCGCCACGACCGCGAGACCTTTCGGGACCTCGCCCAGGGCTTCGCCGCTCGGACCAGCGGCGACTCCACCACCTTCTACGGCTTCGCCCTCGACCACGTGCTCGTCCAGCGAGGCAGCGTCCAGCGTGAGGAGCAGCACCGCGGCTACCGCAAGTTCCCCATGGACCACCGCCCGCTCGAGGTGCGCTTCGAGGTGGACCTGAGCGCGCCGGCCGCGCCCGTGACCAGCGCCACCACCCGCGGCGCGGCTGGAGCCCTGGCCGGGACGCCCTAGCCCCCGCTTCCTGCACGCGTCCGAGCCCGCGAGCGTCGGGCAGGGTCGGGCTAGCGCGCGCGAGCGCCGACGCGCAGCCGCCAGATCTCGAGGGGATGGTAGCGGCCCTCGCACTTCCCCCCCGCCACGATCAGGCTCTGATTCGACGCGTCCCAGGTGGCTGCGTGATAGGCGTGAGGCGTCAGGTTGCCGTCGGGCCACAGCTCGTACCACTCGCTGCCGGTCCAGAGGCGCGCCAGGCCCGTCGGGTTCCCGGTCTCGGGCCGGGTCCCTCCGAAGCGCAGGGTGCCGATCCCGATCCAGGTCAGGCTCGCCCCTCGCACCGGCGGGGCGGG
>CALDQK010000591.1 GCA_937911525.1 uncultured bacterium | reverse complement strand
GGCCTCGTGCAGCTCCTCGGCCGAGGCGTAGCGCCCCGCGGGATCCCGCCGCAGCGCTCGCAGGCAGGCCTGCTCGAGGTCGCGCGGGACCTCGGGGCGCAGCCGGCGCGGCGGCGTGGGGTCGGCGTTGGTGATCTCGTTCAGCAAGGCGAGCAGGCTCGGCGCCTGGTGGGGAGGCTGACCGGTCAGGCAGGCGTAGAGCACGGCCCCCAGCGCGTAGACGTCGCTCCGCTCGTCGGCGGGTCGACCCTGGGCTTGCTCGGGCGACATGAAGGCGGGGGTCCCGATCACCGCGCCCGTGGCGGTCAGGCTGCTCCGATCCAAGGGGCGCGCCAGCCCGAAGTCGGCCAGGGCGGGCCCGCGCTCGGTGAAGAGCACGTTGTCGGGCTTGAGGTCCCGGTGCACGATCCCGGCCGCGTGGACGTGCGCCAGGCCGGCGGCCAGCGCTCGCACCAGCTCCCGCGCGGCCGCCGGCTCGAGCGGCCCCTCGCGCAGCCGGTCGCTGAGGGTGCCCCCCGCGGCCAGCTCGCAGGCCAGGTAGAGGTAGGGGCCCGCCTGCCCGGCGCTGTGGACCCGCAGCACGTTGGGGTGGCGGTCGACCTGCGCCAGGAGCTCCGCCTCGCGCACGAAGCGGTTGGCCAGCTCGGGCTGCTCACCGAGCGCCAGCAGCTTGAGCGCGACCTCGGCGCCGCGCCCGTCGCGGGCTCGCCACACGGTCGCGCTGGCGCCAGCGCCCAGGGGAGCGACCAGCTGGTAGGACCCGAGCCAGCCCCCGGCTGCGAGCTTCAAGCGCCGCCTCCAAGCTGCCAGAACCCGCCCATGACCCTCCTCGCGCCCACCACCCTAGGGCGCCCGCTCATCGCGGGCAACCAGAGCGCAGGCCGAGAGTCTCCTGGCGCGAGGCGAGCCGCGGCGAGAGACTCCAGCTAGTGCGAATCGGCGACTACGAGTTGCGAGGAGAGCTGGCGCGCGGCGGCCAGGCCACGGTGTTTCGCGCCTGGGACGCGTCCGTCGGGCGCGAGGTGGCCCTCAAGCTGATCGAGCGGGTGGACGCCACCCGCCTGGCGCGCTTCGCGCGGGAGAGCGAAGCCCTCGGCCGCCTGCGTCACCCGGGGATCGTGCCCGTGCACGCCGCCGGTGAGCACGAGGGGCGCCCCTACCTGGTCATGGACCTCGTCGACGGCGAGAGCCTCGCGACCCGCCTCGAGCGCGAGGGGCCGCTCCCCCTCCCGGCGGCGAGCGCGCTGATCGCCGAGCTGGCCGACGCGATCGCTCACGCGCACGAAATGGGGGTGCTCCACCGCGACCTCAAGCCGGACAACGTGCTGCTCGATCGCGAGGGGCGCGTGCTGCTCACGGACTTCGGCCTGGCGCGCCTCCACCGCTCGGACCTGAGCAAGACGGGCCAGATCCTGGGCACGCCCGGCTACTTCGCCCCTGAGCTCGCCCAGGGCTCGGAGGGCAACGCCGCCGAGGCCGTCGACGTCTACGGCCTGGGCGCCACGCTCTACGCCTGCCTCACGGCGCGCCCGCCGCACGTCGGCGAGACCCTGGCGGAGGTGCTCGTCTCCACGCTCGAGCGCGAGCCGCCGCTCCCCTCCAGCCTGCGCCCGGACGGGGACGCGCGCCTCGACGCGCTCTGCCGCGCCTGCCTGGCCAGGGACCCCGCCCGCCGGCCAGCGAGCGCGCTCGCGCTCGCCGAGGCCCTGCGGGCGCCCCACTCCCAGCGCAGCGCGGGCGTCTCCCCCCTGCCGCTCGCGCTCGGAGCGCTGGCCCTGGTCGCACTCGTCGCGGGGCTGGCGCTGGCCACGAGGCCCGCCGACCAGGCGCCCACCCCGACCGCCAGCGCGAGCGCCAGCCCCACGCCGGTCGCGGTGCTTCCGCGCTGGCGACCCCGTCCGGACGAGCGCCGCCTCCTCCGACTGCGCGAAGCCCTCGAGATCCGCACCGACTCCCTCGCAGCCCCCGCCGCTCCAGGTCCGCCCAGCCTGCGTTTCCTCCGCTTCGAGCTCGTCTACGAGCTCGAGCTCCACGTGCGCGAGGCGGGGGAGCGCCCCGCCCTGCGCGCCACGATTCGCAGCCTGCACGGCTCGCTCGAGGTGCTGGAGAACGACTGGTCCTTCACCAGCGAGCCCCCGGCCCCGCGGCTGCCCAAGCGGGGCCAACACCCCGAAGCCCTGCTGCAGGAGTCACGCCGCTACTCGCTGCGCGCGATGGTGCCCGCGCTCAAGGGCCAGACCTTCCAGCTGCGCGCTGACGCCTCCGGCCGCGTTCAGGAGCTCGACAGCGCCGAGCTGCGCGACGCGCTGATCACGAAGCGCAACGAGCTGAGCTCCCGCCTCGCGGCTCACCTGGGCCTCGAACGCAGAGACGAGCGGCTCTCCCGGATCATTGCCTACGCCAGCGTGGTGCTCGACTTCGCCGACGCCAACCACCTCAAGCACGCGGTCGACCTCTGCCTGGGAGTGTTTCCGCCCGCCACGAAGCCGTGGCTCCGCGCCGACGCCGGCCGGGGCGCCTCCCGCCAGCAGATCATCGACGCCCTGCTCGACCTGATGCGCGCCCACTCCGCCCTCGGCCTCGGCGAGCCCGACCGCACGCTCGACCTGGCCCTTCCCCTGGAGGGTCGCCTCGAGCAGGACTCGCTCCAGCTGCGAGGCGAGAGCCGCGACGCCCGCTGCGAGCTCAGCGCCGAGCTCGGCGAAGGCTGGCCCCACCAGGTGCGCTGCAGCGAGCGAATGGGCCCGCTGGAGTTCGTCAACCCCGTGGGCCGCAAGCGGATCCTGGTGCTGATGGAGACCGAGGGCCAGTTCGGATCGCCCTAGGGGCCGGCGCTGGCCACCTCGACCTATAGAATCCCCGGCTCATGAAGCCGATCCTGTTCCATATCTTCGGCCGGCCGGTGTTCGGTTACGGGGTAATGCTCGGGCTCTCCTGTGTGCTCGGCGCCCACCTCGCGGTCTACCTCTCGGTCCGCAGCGGCGTGCGCCAGAAGCGCGCCTGGGGCATGGTCCTGCTGGTGATCCTGGTCGGGCTCGTCGGCGGGCGCGTGCACGACCTGATCGTGAACGGCACCTTCACCCTCGACGAGCTGTTCAAGCTGCAGCACTCGGGCCGCACCGCCTACGGGGCCTTCCTCGCCGCGACCCTGGCGGGGATCGCGGGGGCCAAGCTGCTGAAGGTCCCCTTCTGGCGCTTCGCCGACGCCGCCGCCCCGACCATGGCGCTGGGGCTCGGGCTGACCCGGATCGGCTGCTTCTGCGCGGGCTGTGACTACGGCTTCCGCAGCAACTCCTACGGGTTCTCGTTTCCGATCAACAGCCCGGCCTACACCGACCAGCTCAACGCGGGCCTGATCGACAAGGACGCCATGGTGTCCTTGCCGGTGCTCCCGACCCAGCTCCTGTCCTCGGTCGTCGGCTTCCTGATCTTCGCCCTCACGCTCAGGTGGTGGTTCCGCCGCCCCCGCCGCGAGGGAGACGTGATCCTGCTCTTCTTCGGCAGCTACGGCCTCGCCCGCGCGGGCCTCGAGCAGCTCCGCGACGACGCCGGCCGCGGCACGCTCTTTGGTCTCTCGACCTCGACCACGATCGGGCTGCTGACCTTCCTCGTGGCGCTGGCCTTCGCCCTCGCCCCGCCTCTGCGCGCCCTCCGCAGAGAGGCCGGCGAGGTGATCCCCTTCGAGGAGGACGAAGACGAGCAAGAGCAAGGCTCCGACGAGGCCCCAGGTGGCGAAGCCGACGCCGCAGGAGCGAGCGCGTGAAGACTCCACTCCGCCTCCTGCTCCCGCTCGCGCTGCTCAGCTGGGCACCCCTCTACGCCCAGGACGAAGCCGCCCCCAGCGACCCCGCCCAGCCTACGCCGAGCGAGCCCACCAGCGAGCGGGACCAGCTAGTCCAGGACGACCCGATCAACGAGCCTGCCCAGTGGGGCCGCGGGCCGCTCGAGGTCGCCGAGCCCTATATCCTGGCCCTGAGCCGCGCCCGCCCCTGGGCCACCTCGCCCGAGACGCCAGGGCACCTCGGCGCGCAGATCGCGCTCCGCACGGTGTGGGCCAACAGCTACGCCTTCGAGACCAACCGCTTCGCGATCGACGCCGAGACCCGCCACGTCTTCCTCTCGGCGCGCTTCGGCATCGGCGAGCGCTTCTCCCTCGGCCTCCTGGCCGAGTACCAGTGGCGCGGCGGCGGCACCCTGGACGGGTTCATCGACGACTTCCACAGGGCCTTCGGCCTGCCCCAGGCCGACCGCAGCCGACGCCCCGAGGACCGCTACCTGGTCACGGGCCTGCAGGCCGACGGGCAGACCACGACCTTGCGCCACGCTGGCTACGGCTGGTCGGACCTGGTCCTCGAAGGTCGCGCCAACCTGCTGAAGGGCGACCGACTGCTCCCCGCCCTGACCGCGACCCTCCGCCTCCGCCTCCCCACCGGGCGCGGCAAGTTCAAGACCGCCGACGGAGTCGACCCGACCTTCCAGCTCGACGCGAGCAAGCGCCTGGGCACCTTGCCGATCGTGCTCTACGCCGGCGTGGCCTACACGTATCACAGCCAAGGCCGGATCGAGCAGCTCGAGCTCTACCGCCACCGCGCCTTCGGCTACCTCGGCCTCGAGCTCGAGTTCGCCGACATGCTGAGCTTCGTCGTTCACGTCTGGGGCGAGTCCCCCCGCGAGCGCACGCTCTGGAAGGACCGGGTCGGCGTCCCTCGCACGGACCTGACCACCCAGAACCTGGTCACCTACGTGGCCTTCGGCTTCAAGGCGGAGCCGCGCAAGGGCTTGATCTTCGAGCTCGGCGTGCTCGAGAACCTGGTCGACCCCGAGGTCACCGCTGACCTCGGCGTGATGTTCAACGTCACCCTCCAGCTCTAGGCTGCGACGCCTTCTGCGCCATGGATCGCGCGCTGGCGCGCCAAGAGGGCTCGCTCCATGCCGCTTTGGACGCTCAGCCTCGGCGCCTCACGCCCCCGAAGCGAGCTCCCAAGAAAGGGAGCTGCCCCGGCCTGGCAGCGACCTGCGCGCGCGGGGTAAGGGTGCGCGGGCGGTCGCTGCCAGTCCGGGGCTTAGCCCTTGGACAAACGACGAAGACAAGGCTGCAGACAAGAGGCTGCAGACGCGCGGATCGCTCGCTGACTGGGGACAGAAGTCAGCTCTCAGCGACCCAAGGGACGACGGACACAGCGTCCGGAACTTCGCGTGACGAGTTCACGTGGCAAGAGGTCGACCTGCGACCCCCCGAAGCGACGCGCCACCAACCCCAATGAGCCAGCAAGCCGGCACAGCCAGGGGGGTCGACACGTCAGAGCAGGCGTCTCCACCGGCAGCTCTACCCCAACCTCGAGTCAGGATCTCGAGTCAGGATCTCGAATCAGGATCTCGAGTCAGGATCTCGAATCAGGATCTCGAATCAGGATCTCGAGTTTGGGGTGCTGCCCTCTGGTGGACCTGCTCGGCAGCCACGCTGCTGCCAACGGCGTTCCAGACGAGGTGCTCGCTGCCTCCCGGCAGCGGGCTGAGGCCTCTCGGGCTCCGCTCGAGGGACGGTTGAGCGGATCCGAGAGGCTTCGAGTGGGTTCATTCAGTGAGCGGCGGCGACGGCCTCCTTCGGGGTCTCGACCTTCTGCTCCTCGGCCTCGTGATTGGCGAACAGGATCGCGAACAGGGCCTGCTCGATCTCGTTGGCGATGTCGGCGTTCGCCTCGAGGAAGTCGACCGTGCGGTCGCGACCCTGGCCAATCCGAGTCTCCCCGAAGGAATACCAGGCGCCCGCCTTGCGCACGACCTTGTATTCGACGGCGAGGTCGAGCACGTCGCCGAACCAGGAGATCCCGCGGGCGAAGAGGATGTCGAACTCCGCCTTGCGGAAGGGCGGCGCCACCTTGTTCTTGACGACCTTGACCCGGCAGCGGCTGCCGATCGCGCCGTCATTGTTCTTGATCTGGGCGATCCGGCGAATGTCGAGCCGCAGCGAGCTGTAGAACTTGAGCGCGCGGCCGCCGGAGGTCGTCTCGGGCGAGCCGAACATGACGCCGATCTTCTCGCGCAGCTGATTGATGAAGATCAGCGCGGTGCGGGTGCGGTGCACGACGCCGGTCAGCTTGCGCATGGCCTGGGACATCAGGCGGGCCTGAAGGCCGACGTGGGAGTCGCCCATGTTGCCCTCGAGCTCGGCGCGGGGGACGAGGGCGGCGACCGAGTCGACCACGATCACGTCGACGGCGTTGCTCGACACGAGCAGCTCGACGATCTCGAGGGCCTGCTCGCCCGAGTCCGGCTGGCTGACGAGGAGGGCGTCGAGGTCGACGCCGAGCTTACGAGCGTAGGCCGGATCGAGCGCGTGCTCCGCGTCGATGAAGGCCACCACGCCGCCCTGCTTCTGGGCGTTGGCCGCGACCGTCAGCGAGAGGGTCGTCTTGCCCGAGGACTCCGGCCCGTAGATCTCGGTGATCCGGCCGCGGGGCACGCCGCCGATCCCGATCGCCATGTCGAGCGAGAGCGAGCCCGTCGAAATGGAGGGGATGTCCATCTTGCTGTCGGCGCCGAGGCGCATGATCGCGCCGTTGCCGTGGGCCTTGGTGATCTGCTCGAGGGTCAGGTCGAGCGCCTGCTTCCGGGCGGCGTCGGCCTTGTCGGTCCTGTCTGACTTGCTCGCGCTGCTGGCGGCGTTGCCGTTGCTGTTGCTGCTGTTGCTCTTCTTCTTGCGGGCCATGACGACGATCTCCTGATTCAACTCTCGGGGGCTATAGGTATTTCGTGTGTGTGAGGTGTTTCGGGTGTGAGGTGTTTCGCGGGTGAGGGAGAGGCGACTCGCGCGCCCCTCGTGTTCGGTGTTCGTTGGCGTGGAGGAGTCGGTTCCTCTCGACGCCGGGCAAGAGTAGCAGCGCCCTCCGACAGGTTCGGGCCACCCTCGCAAACAACTGGAAACAAGAAACTTGAGGGACCGCGTCCTCGTCCTTGCTCCCCCAACTCGATCCGAACCTCTCCTCCTTGGGGAGTCTGGGGAAGGTGGTCGCGCGCGGCACTCGGCTCCACGAACGGAGTTGCGCGCGAACCACCACCCAACGAGCCGCGCGTCCTCCGACGCGCGGCTCGCTTAAGTCCTTTAGCCTCGTTCGTTTAGTGCGCGACGACCTCGCCCTCGCCGGCGATCACCCGCGCGTCGATGCACACCAAACCCCGATCAGCTGTGATCACGAGCGGATTGACGTCCAGCTCGCGGATCTCGGGGAAGGCCTCGACCAGGGCGCTGACCCGCAGCAGGACCTCGACCAGCTCGCCGCGATCCAGGACCGGGCGCGAGCGAGCCCCGTCGAGCAGGGGCTGGGCCTCGATCTCGCCGATCATGTCCAGGGCGTCGCGGCGGCTGAAGGGCGCGAGCCGGAAAGCCACGTCCTTGTAGACCTCCACGAACACGCCGCCCATGCCGACCATGAAGAGCGGCCCGAAGCCCGGGTCGCGCGACATGCCGACGATGAGCTCGGTGCCCGAGACCATCTCCTCGATCGTGAAGCCGTCGATCCGCGCGCCCGGGTGGCTGGCCTCGATCTTCTCGCGGATCGAGGCGCAGGCGGCGCGCACGCCCTCGGCGTCGGTCACGTTGAGCACCACGCCGCCCGCGTCGGACTTATGGACCACGTCAGGGCTGATCAGCTTGATCACGACCGGGTAGCCGACCTCGCCCGCCTTGGCGACGGCCTCGTGCTCGTCCTTGGCCGTATCCGAGCGGTTGTAGCGCAGGCCCGCGGCCTTGAGCACGCGCCCGGCCAGCGCCAAGTCGAGGTTGGTCTGACCCGCCTCCTTGGCCTCGGCCAGGGCCGCCTTGGCGGCGGCGAAGTCCGGCTCGGGGAAGTGGGGGTAGCGCCCGGCGGGGGCCTCCTCCCGCCGCAGCCAGGCCCCGCGCCGCGCCAGGGCGCCCATGGCGCTCACGGCCTGCTCGGGCACGTTGAACTCGGGGATCCCGTGCTCGTCGAGCACCGCCCCGACCTCGGTCCCGATCAGGCCGAGGAAGCTCGCCAGGAGCGGCTTGTCGCACTGCTTGCTGGCGGCCACGAGCGCGTCGGCCACCGCCTGGGGCGCCGTCATGGCCTGGACCGTCATGATCACGACCACCCCGTCGACCTCGGGCGCTGTGGCCACGATCTCGACCGCGCGCTGGAAGCGCTCGGGAGTCGCGTCGCCGATGATGTCGATCGGGTTGTTGCGGCTCCACACCGCGGGCAACACCTCGTTCAGCTTGCCGAGGGTCTCCTCGCTCAGCTGAGCCAGCTCGAGCCCGCAGCGCGAGCAGGCGTCCGCCGAGAGCACGCCCGGGCCGCCCGCGTTGGTCACGATCGCGATCCGGTTGCCCTTCGCCGGCGGCTGATAGGCCAGCGCGCGCGACCAGCTGAGGAAGTCGTCGATCGACTCGGCCTGGAGCACGCCGGTCTGGGCGAAGGCCGCCGAGTAGGCCGCCAGCGAGCCCGCCAGCGAG
>CALDQK010000590.1 GCA_937911525.1 uncultured bacterium | reverse complement strand
CCGGCTGCATGAGCAGGCGCTCCGCCGTGCGCTGCAGGCGGGCCGCGTTCTGGTCGACCCGGAACAGGAGCGGCGTGCCGTCCGGCCCGGGATAGGCCTTGAGCCCCTCGAAGCACTGCTGGCCGTAGTGGATCGAGCAGGCGCCCTCCTCGATCGGGATCGTCGCGTCCTCGAGGAGCTCGCCCTCGCTCCAGGCTCCGTCTTCCCAGATCGCCTGGAAGCGGAAGCGCGGCTGGACGTAGTCGAAGCCCAGCTCGGACCAAGGCAGATCACGGCGCTCCATGCGGCACTCCTTCGCGGGCAGAGCTTACTGTCCAAACCCCTCCGCGAGGTAGGCTGTGGGGCATGGACGAACGCCTGCGCGGCTTGCAGCGTGAAGCAGAGGCCCGCCCGAGCGACGAGGGGGCGGCGATTCGCTACGAGCGCGCCTTGCGCGCGGCGGGCGAAGAGGAGGCGCTTCAGGCTCGCTTCCGGCTCAAGTTCGCCTGTCCGCTCCGCTTCGAAGAGCTCCGCGCCGGAGCAGACCCAGCGATCCGCCGCTGCGAGCGCTGCCAGCGCGACGTGCACTACGTCGACGACCTCGCGCTGCTGCGGGAGCGAGTCGGCGCGGGCGAGTGCGTCGCCTTCTTCGCTGGGCGCTTCGGCGAGGCCGTCGCGCACCTCGCCGCCGACGAGGCGCTGCACGGGGCGAGCGAGGAGGGCTCGGCTTGCCTGGTCGAGTTCACGCGCCAGCGGATCGAGCTGGGCTCGGCCCCGATCGAGGCCGGTCTGGCTGCCTCCTTCGACCCCTGGCTGCTGCGCCGGCACCAGGTGTTCCCGATTCGGATCGAGGCCGGCACGCTCGAGGTCGCCTGGGCCTCGAGCGACCCCGTCCCCCGCGAGCTGAGCGCCGCGCTCCAGGGCGCCTCGGGCGCGCGGCCCCTGCGGGTGTTCCTCGCGGGCGCCGGGGAGGTCGAGCGGGCGCTGGATCTCTACAGCCCGGAGCCGATGCTGATGGGGATCGTGGCGCCCGAGATCGTGCCCCTCATGGACCCTCCCCCCGAGGAGAGCTGAGCGGGTCCGTCTAATACCTCTCTTCCCTGGATCCGTTGGCGCCACGATGTGGCGCCTGCTATCTTGCCGGGCTCAAGGAATGAGGAGGTCCGACGTGATGCGTCACCCCTGGAAGCGTTGGATAGGAGCGGCCCTGGTTTCGGCGTCGCTCGGGTTCGTGGTCGGCTGCGGCAGCAGCGACGCGCCCGCCGACAACGGCGGCGGAGACGGCACCGAGCAGCCGGTCGCAAAGGACGAAGGTCCTAAGGAGAACGCGGAGGCCGTCGCCGAATACGAGCAGGGACTCGCGGCCGAGGTTCGCGGCGACTACGCGGCTGCACGCGAGCACTACATTCAGGCGCGGGTCCACCAGCCTGGCTTCCGCGATACGGAGGAGCGCCTCGACAGCCTCGGCGCGATCCTGATGGCGGAGATGGGCTACAAGGAGGCCCAGGAGTCTGGCGACGCCGCGGCGCAGGCCAGCAGCGCCGTCACCTACGCGCAGGCTCTGCGCGCTCGCCCCGCCAACGCGCGCGACCTGCACCGCAGCCGTCAGCTGCTGCTCGAGGCCGCGGACAAGAACCCCGACGACGCCGAAGCGCACTACGTCCTCTCGGTGGTCGCAGCTGAGCGCGGCGACTTCGCGGAGTCGGCCGAGCAGGCCATGGCGGCGATCGAGCTGAACCCGGATCACGCGGGCGCTCACTACCAGGTCGCCTTCCTCAAGCGGACCGGCGAGGGCGCCGAGGCCGAGATGGCGCTCTCGCACGCGCAGATGGCCGTGGACAAGGCGCCTGAGCCCCAGGCTCACTACTACGAGCTGCTGGCGGTCTGCCAGCACGAGGCGGGAGACACCGACTCGGCCGTGGCCTCGATCGAGAAGGCCTGCGAGCTGAGCGACAAGGCTCGCTACAAGGAGCGTCTCAACGCTTGGCGTCCCCCCGCCGAGCCCCCCGCGGACGAGCCCCCGGCGGACGAGCCTCCCATGGACGGCCCCCCCGCGGACGAGCCCCCCGCGGACGCGCCTCCCGCGGACGAGCCTCCGGCCGACGAGCCCCCCATGGAC
>CALDQK010000589.1 GCA_937911525.1 uncultured bacterium | reverse complement strand
CTCCTCGATCGCCGGCGCGTCGTTGAGGGCGGCCTCGGCGGCGCGGAGCTCGCGTTTGATGTCGGCGGCTTCGGCGCGCGACGCGTGCGGCAGCCCCGCCTTTAGGGCGTCGATGGCGCCGGAGAGGTCGCCGCGCGCGTGGAGGGCCTGGCCGAGGCGGTAGTGGCCCTTGGCCCACTCGGGCGCGAGGGCGACGGCGCGCAGCTCTTCGGCGCGGCCGCCGCCGTGATCGCGGCCTGCGCCCCCGACTTCGCCGAGCGCGCCGACGCGCTGCTGGGGGAGCTCCTCGCGAGCCCCCTGCGCGAGCGACTCGGCAGCGCGGCGAGCCACGACCTGCTCGACAAGTGCTTGCTCCGACACGCCGAGGCGGCGCTCCTGCCGGGCCCCGCGCGGGCGCGGGACGTCGGGCCCCTGCTGGTCCTCGTCTCGTGGCGACTCGCCGAGGGGAAGCGGGAGCTCGCGCGGGAGCGCTTGCGCGAGGCGGCCGCCGGCCACCCGGACGCCGCGCGCTTGCGTGAGCTGGCCGGGCTCGACCCTGCGAGCAGCGAGGAGCCGCGCTTGCGCGCGGTCTGGGCGCGGACCCTGGTCCTGAGCGGCGCGGCTGAGCGCGCGCGGCGGGTCGTGGCCAGCGCGCTCGAGCGCTGGCCCGGCGACGCGGAGCTAGAGCGCCTGGAGCGCCTATTGAGGTAGGTCTACTTGTTGGCGCGGCGCAGGTCGGCCTCGACCAGAGGCAGCAGGCCCTCGGCGTAGACCCGGTTGCACTCAGGCCCCGGGTGGCCGTCCCAGCGATTGACCGCGAGCACGGTGCCCGGCTCGAAGGCCTCCAGGAGGGCCTCGTGGAAGAAGAGGGTGCGGAAGCCAGCGCGCTCGGCGGCGGCGAGCGCCTGCTCGTGCCAGGCCAGCATGGCCTTGCCGTGGACGGTCGGCTCGCGGATCTGGTCGATCGTGCCCGCCTGGAGCAGGGCCGCGAAGATTGGTCGGGGCAGCCCCCGGTCCGCGCAGATCTTCGCGATTTGGGCCAGCGCGAGCTCGAACACCTTCCACTCAGGGCCGCTGTAGCTGCGCCCCAAGGCCTCGATCCAGTCGGGGATCGCGCCGACTCCGACCAGGACGTCCCAGGTCCGCTCGTGCAGGAAGTCGCCCGAGCGCGTCAGGCCAAGCTTGGCCGGAGCTCGGGCCAGCCTGAGCAGCGGTCGCCAGGCGCGCGACTCCCTCGATTCCCGGCTGCCCTCGAACTTGGTGTCGTTGGCGCAGAAGCCGACGATGACGAGGTCCGGCTCCACGATCGGCGCGACGTGAGCCAGGATCCCCGCCTCGACCGCGGTCGGGCAGCCCGCGAGGCCGAAGTTGAGCACCTCCACTTCGCGCCCCGGGTTGCGCTCGCGCAGCAGCGCCTGGAGTCGATCGGTGTAGCGCTCCTCGACCGCGAGCCCCGCCCCCCAGGTGAGCGAGTCGCCGATCACGGCGACGCGAAAGGTCCCCGCTGGCTTGGGGCAGGCGAACTCTCGCTCGCGAAAGCCGAGCGAGTTGACCTCGACCCGGTGGCCCCAGGTGACCCCCTTGATCGAGACCCCCCACTTGAAACTGCGCCCCGCCTCGAGGCGGTTGGGCGGCTGGCTTCGCGCGGCGATCGCCAGTCCGGCCTCGAGGGTGCAGAGCAAGAGCAGGGCGGAGCCGGCGAAGGCGACCGCCGCGAAGAGCCTGCGCTTGCGCTTGCTGAGGTGGGGCCGAGTCTTGGCGGCGGAGGCGTCGCTCACGGCGGCATGCTACCGCTCCGCTGGGCTCCGCCCAGTGGCGCGGTCCGCGCGATAGAGTCTCAGCATGGCGTGGCGAGGCTGGTCGAGCGGACCCCGGATCGAGAAGGACGCTGGTTGCCTGGTGGCCCGGACGGGCTGGCTGGGGCTGATCCTCGGCCTGGGCGCCTTTCGGCGCACCCTGCGCGTCGACCCCTACGCGCGCACCATCGAGCTGACCCGGGTCTACCTGTGGTTCCTGAGCAAGACCGAGCGGGTCGGCTTCGACCAGGTGCGCCGGATCAAGTACGCCTGGTCGGACGCCAACCCCTTCACGGACCTCGGGGCGACGGGCAACTCCGTCGACTGCTACACGGTCTCGCTGAACCTCTTCGACCGCCGCGAGCTGACGCTCTTCAGCTTCTACGGCGACGGGGCCTTCCAGAACCGCAGCGGCATGCCCGACTGGTGCTACTGGAGCGAAATGACCTTCGACCGGGTCGGCTCGCAGCAGGCGGAGTCGAAGTACTTCGTGCAGCTCCTGAGCGAGTTCACGAACGCGCCGCTCGTCTAGGGCCCCGTCGACCAGGAGTGGCCGCAGCGCTTGCAGCGCCAGCGGGGGTCGCCGATCGGCGCGCGGCAGAAGGCGCAGCTCAACGACGCGTCGCCGGCGGGGCGGAGCTCGATCCCCTCGGGCTCGGGCTGCTGTCCCTCGGGCTCCGAGTCGCGGCGAAGGGGGTCGGTCATGGTCGTCCTCCGCCCCCCGCTCGCCGCGCTCGCTGGCTACTTCTGGCCGAAGTCGATCAGCTCGAAGTGGGTGTTGCCGCTGCGCATGGACTTGGCGGTCGCGTCGCCGCCGACGGCCATGAAGGGCGGGACCGCGGTCGTGATCCAGTTCTCGGCCGAGTCGCCCGAGATCTTGCGCTTCACGATCGTGACCTCGATCTCCTTGTCGCCGATCTTGATCGTCTTGGTCTCGATCTTGTCCTTCTCGACGGCGTCCATGTTCTCCGCGCCCTCGTACTTGTCCTCGACCTCGGCCAGGTCCTCGACCACCTCGGACTGCGGGTTGCCCTCGGCGTCGGTCTTGGCCCAGGTCACCGTGCGGTCCTCGACCTTGATCACCTCGAAGCGCAGCTCCTGGCCCGGGGTCTTGTAGAGCGCCCACTGGCCGACCTTGGCGTCCTTCCAGGGCGTCTTGAGGGTCGCGCGGTCGAAGGGCTTCTCCGGCGCCTTCTCGACCGTCTTCTTGGGCGCGGCGGCGGTCTTGGCCTCCGTCTTGGCGGTCTTCTTCGCCGGCGGCGGGCTGCCGCCTCCGGGGCAGCCGGCGGCGAGGAAGGCGAGCGAGCTCGAGAGCAGGATCAGGGCGAGGCGGTTCATGGGTTCTCCTGAGTGGGCGCCTATCCGAGCGGAGGACCCCCGCCTCGTCAACCGCTGGTCGGGATAGAGTGCCCGGGTGAGCGAGCAGGGGCTGGAGCTGGAGCGGGAGCAGGTGCTGCTCCTGGCCAACCCGACGGCGGGGCGCGGGCGGGGCGACGAGGCCCTCGAGGCCGTCGAGCGGATCCTGCGCGCCGGCGGGGTCGACCCCGCCGTGCACCGGACCCGGGGGCCAGGCGACGCGCGGGAGCGTGCCGCGCAGGCCGAGCGCGATGGCGTCGGCGTCGTGGTGTCGGTCGGCGGGGACGGGACGCTGCACGAGGCGCTCAACGGCCTGTGCGACGCCGCCCCGGCCATGAGACCCCGCGCCGCCCTGGGCCTGATCCCCGTCGGGACCGGCAACGACTACGCGCGCGTCCTGGGGATCCCGGGGCGCGACCCGCGGGCGGCGGCCCGGCTCCTGCTCGAGGGACACACGCGGCGCGTGGACCTGGGCCGGCTCGAGGGCGCTGGGGAGGGGGTGGAGACCTTCTGCAACAACGTGGGGGCGGCCTTCCTCGCCACGGCCAACGCGGCCCACGAGGTCCACCGCTACCTCCCGGGACGCCTGAGCTACTCCCTGGGCGGGTTCATCGAGTTCCTGCGCTACCAGGCCTTCCCGCTCGTGATCCGCGTGGACGGGCGGACCCTGGCCTGCGAAGCCACCGGGATCCAGGTCAGCATCGGCCGCTTCTGCGGCGGCGGGATCGAGCTGGCCCCCGACGCCCACCTCGACGACGGGCGCCTGCAGGTGTTCGTGCTCCGGCGCCAGAACAAGGTCCGCACGGTGCTCGAGTGGCCCCGCGTGGCCCGCGGCGAGAAGGTCGGGGACATCTCCATCCTCTCCGGGCGCGAGGTCGAGCTCGAGCGCCCCGACGGGCGCGAGCTGCTCCTCCACGCCGACGGCGAGGTCCTGCGAGCCCGGGGCCGGGCGCGGGTCGGGATCGACCCAGGCGCGCTGCGGGTCGTTTGCGCTCGTTCCTGAGAACCCGAGTCATCGCAAGGCCTGCCCCGCCAGACGTTGACCCGGGCCCTTTCTGCGCCTAGATTTCCGGGCCCTACAGCGAGGTTCCCATGAGCGAGTTCCGCGGCGTCGACTTCTTCGATATCGACGAGCTGCTGAGCGACGAAGAGCGCGCGGTCCGTGACACGGTGCGTGAGTTCGTCGATCGCGAGCTGCTCGACAATCTGCTGATCGAGAAGCACAACCGGGCCGGGACCTTCCCCGAGGAGATCGTGCCCAAGCTGGCCGAGCTCGGCTGCCTCGGCCCCTATATCCCCGAGGAATACGGCGGCCCTGGCCTGAGCCAGACCTGCTACGGCCTGATCATGCAGGAGCTCGAGCGCGGCGACTCGGGGATCCGCTCCTTCTCCTCGGTGCAGAGCTCGCTCTGCATGTATCCGATCTTCACCTTCGGCACCGAGGAGCAGAAGCAGAAGTATCTGCCCAAGATGGCCACGGGCGAGATCATCGGCTGCTTCGGCCTCAGCGAGCCCGACCACGGCTCGGACCCCGGCGGCATGGAGACCAAGGCCACGCCCGACGGCAAGGGCGGCTGGGTCCTCAACGGCACCAAGCGCTGGATCACCAACGGCTCGATCGCGCACATCGCGATCGTGTGGGCCAAGACCCCCGACGGGATCCGCGGCTTCATCGTCCCCACCGAGAGCGAGGGCTTCAGCGCGCCGCTGATCCCCGGCAAGTTCTCCCTGCGCGCCTCCGTCACCTCCGAGCTGATCATGGAGGACGTCAAGCTGGGCCCCGACGCCCTGCTCCCCGAGACCAGCGGGCTCAAGAGCGCGCTCATGTGCCTCAGCTCCGCCCGCTACGGGATCACCTGGGGCGTGATCGGCACCATGATGGCCGTCTATGACGAGGCCCTGCGCTACACCCAGCAGCGGCCCCAGTTCGACCGGCCCCTGGCTGGTTTCCAGATGGTCCAGGAGAAGCTCGTGTGGATGCACACCGAGCTGACCAAGGCCCAGCTCGTCGCCCTGCGCATGGGCCGCATGAAGGACGCGGGCAAGCTCAAGCACTACCACGTCAGCTTCGGCAAGCGGAACAACTGCTGGGCTGCGCGCGAGATCTGCAAGCTGGGACGCGAGCTGCTGGGCGCCAACGGCGTCTGCGACGAGTACCAGGTCATGCGGCATCTCATGAACATCGAGAGCGTCTACACCTACGAGGGCACCCACGACATTCACACGCTGTCGCTGGGCGCCCACCTAACGGGTCACCCCGCCTTCCGCGGGTAGCGGCCCTCTATTCCCGAACGGAGCGATCCCTCACATGCGCATTTTCGTCTGCGTGAAGCCGGTGCCCGACACCGCGGCCAAGATCAAGGTCGGCTCGGACGGCCAGCACATCGACCCCAGCGGGGTCAAGTTCGTCCTCGGCCCCTACGACGCTCGCTGCGTCGCCAAGGCCATCGCCCTCAAGGAGGCCGCTGGCGGCGAGATCGTCGCCGTCTCGGCGGGCTTCCCCAAGAAGGGTGAGAACGAGGCGGGCAAGCGCCTCAAGGACGCCCTCGCCCTCGGCGCGGACCGCGGGATCATGATCCCCGACGAGACGCCCGAGAACCGCGACCCCCTCCAGGTCGCCAAGGCCCTCGCCGCGGCGATCAAGGCCGAGGACGGCTTCGACGTCGTGCTCTGCGGCCGCCAGGCCGTCGACGACCAGGCCATGGCCGTGGGCCCGATGCTCGCGACCCTGCTCGACGTCCCCTGCGTGACCGACGCGATCGATCTGCAGGTGGCCGACGGCAAGGCGACCGTCAAGCGCGCCGCCGAGGGCCGCGTCGAGACGCTCGAGGTCGCGCTCCCCGCCGTGATCACCGGTCAGCGCGACCTGGCGGACGAGAAGTACCCCAAGCTCAAGGACATCCTCAAGGCCAAGAAGAAGCCGGTCGCTGAGTTCGCTCACGACTGGGGCAGCGCCTCCTACACGGTGACCAAGCTCGCGCCTCCGCCCGAGCCCGTCGCCGGCAAGATCGTCGGCGAGGGCGCCGACGCCGTCCCCGAGCTCTTGCGCCTCCTCCAGGAAGAGGCCAAGGCCCTCACCCTTTAACCAACCGCGAGAACGAGGAAACAAAGATATGGCAGCCAAGATTCTGGTCGTCGCCGAGTTCCGCGGCGGCAAGTTCAAGAAGGGTTCGCTGGAGTGCGTCGCCGAGGCGGCGCGCCGCAAGGGCGAGCTGGGCGGGGGCGACGTGGTCGCGCTCGTAATCGGCGGGGCGGACGCCAAGGCGGCCGCGGCCAGCCTGGGCAAACAGGGCGCCGACCGGGTGCTCGCCGCTAGCGCTGACTGGCTCGAGCACTTCAACAGCGACAGCTACAGCAAGATCGCCACGAACGTCGCCAAGGCCGAGTCGGCCGAGTACGTGTTCGTGGCCGCCACGCTCGACGGCAAGGACATCGCCAGCCGGATCGCGGCGGGCCTCGACGCGGGCTACGCCCCCGACGTGACCCAGCTCGCGGTCGAGGGCGGCACCCTGACCTTCGTGCGTCCGGTCTACGCCGGTAAGGCTTACGCCCACGTCAGCCTGAGCACCGCGACCAAGGTCGTCTCGATCCGCCCCAACAGCGTCCCGACCGCCGAGAGCGAGGGCGGCGACGCCGCCGTGGCCGACGCGGACCTGGGGATCAGCGAGGGCGACATCAAGAGCAAGGTCACCAGCGTCGAAGCCAAGGGCACCGACAAGGTCGACCTGACCGAGGCCTCGGTGATCGTCTCGGGCGGTCGCGGCCTCAAGGGCCCCGAGCACTTCGAGCTGCTCGAGACCTTCGCCGACACGATCGGCGCGACGGTCGGCGCCTCGCGCGCCGTCGTGGACGCCGGCTGGCGCCCGCACAGCGACCAGGTCGGCCAGACGGGCAAGACCGTCTCGCCGAACCTCTACTTCGCGATCGGTATCTCGGGGGCGATCCAGCACCTCGCGGGTATGTCGACCAGCAAGACGATCGTGGCGGTCAACAAGGACGCTGACGCCCCGATCTTCAAGGTGGCCGACTACGGCATCGTGGGCGACCTGTTCGAGGTCATGCCGCGCATGACCGAAGAGGTCAAGAAGCTCAAGGGCTAGTCAGCCCGAGTCTGCGAGTCAGACGATTGGACGCCGGCGGGGAGACCTCGCCGGCGTCTTCGTTTGGTTGGGGTGGGGGCTGTCGCTGGAGCAGGGGCGCCAGGAGGCAGCGGTCATAGAGGGTGGGGGGGGTCGGAAGCGAGAGCGGCGCTCGCGATCGAGGTGTCCCCTCGGGGGACGATTCCTCACGTGAGGAATCCAGGTGTCCCCCCGGGGGACGATTCCTCACGTGAGGGATCCAGGTGTCCCCTCGGGGGACGATTCCTCACGTGAGGAATCGGAGTGTCCCCTCGGGGGACGATCTCACGTGGGGAATCGGAGTGTCCCCCCGGGGGACGATTCCTCACGTGAGGAATCGGAGTGTCCCCTCGGGG
>CALDQK010000588.1 GCA_937911525.1 uncultured bacterium | reverse complement strand
CCCGCCGGTGAGCGAGCAGCTCGAGGCGCTCCTGGCCGGGGGCGTGCGCTTGTTCCAGCTGCGCGAGAAGACCCTCGCCGACCGCGCGCTGCTCGAGCTGGCCCAGGGGCTGGTCGCGCGCTGCGCCGAGTCCGACGCCTGGCTGATCGTCAACGACCGCCCCGACCTGGCCCAGCTAGCGGGAGCCGCGGGGGTCCACCTCGGCCGCGACGACCTCCCCGCCGCGGCGGCGCGCCGGATCGTCGGCCCGCGCCTGCACGTGGGCGCCTCGGCCCACGACCGCCCCGAGCTGGAGGCCGCCCTGAGCGAAGGCGCGAGCTACCTCGGCTACGGGACCCTCTTCGCCTCGCCGACCAAGCCCGAGCTGGGCGCGCAGGGCCTGACAGGGCTGACCGAGCTGGCGCGCGAGTGCCCGCTCCCGATCTACGGGATCGGCGGCGTGACGCGCGCCAACGCCGCCGAGGTGATCGCGGCCGGCGCTCACGGAGTGTGCGTGGGGAGCGAGCTCCTCGACGCGGCCGACCCCGAGGCCGCGGCCCGGGAGCTGGTCGATATCGTGCGCCAATCCAGAGGAGACTCATGAACGATCTGCGCGAAGGCCTGAAGGCCTGCGTTCACGAAGGACCCGTCACCCTCGCCTCGGGCAAGGTCAGCGACTTCTACGTCGACGGGCGGCTGCTGACCCTCGACGCCCAGGGCTCGCTCCTCGTCGGCCAGGCCGTCCTCGAGCGCGTCAAGGCGCTGGGCGCGACCGCCGTGGCGGGCCCGACCACGGGCGCCTGCCCGATCGTGAGCGCCGCGGGCGTCCTGGCCGCCCAGGAGGGGCTCCCGCTCCGGCTGGTCTACGTCCGCTCGCAGGCCAAGGGCCACGGGATGGAGAAGGCCGTCGAGGGTCCGCCGCTCACCGCCGAGGACAAGGTGCTCTTCGTGGAGGACGTGGTGACCTCGGGCGGCAGCCTGGCGCGCGCCGTCGAGCGCCTGCGGGCCGACACGCCGGCCACGGTGATCGGGGCGCTCTGCCTGCTCGATCGGCAGGCCGGCGGCGCCGCCGCCCTGGCCGAGATCGGCGTCGAGCTGCACGCGCTCGCGACCCGCAGCGACCTCGACCCCAGCTTCCAGCCCCCCAACTGACTCAAGTCCTTGCTCGCCCGCGCTGACGCGCGGCCCCTTCGGGGAGACGCGGGCAGGGGAGACATTCAAGGACCTCAGAGGACAGCGGAGGACGAGCGTGTTCAAGGACGACCTGCTCAAGGACAAGGTGATCGTGGTCACCGGCGGCGGCACGGGGCTGGGCAAGAGCATGGCCCTGCGCTGCGCCGAGCTCGGCGCCAAGCTGGTGCTGACCTCGCGCCGGCAAGAGGTGATCGACGAGGCCGCCAAGGAGGTCGCCGAGCGCGGCAGCGAGGCCCTCGCCCAGACCTGCGACATCCGCGACTACGCCTCGGTCGAGGGCATGGTCGCGGCCGCCGTCGCGCGCTTCGGGCGCGTGGATGGCCTGATCAACAACGCGGCCGGTAACTTCCTCTGCCCGAGCGAGGACCTCTCCCCAGGCGGCTTCCAGGCGATCGTCTCGATCGTGCTCAACGGGACCTTCCACGCCACCCACGCCGTCGGCAAGCAGCTGATCGAGCAGGGCGAGGGCGGCACGATCCTCTCGATCACGACGACCTACGCGACCCACGGCAGCGCCTACGTGCTCCCCTCGGCCTGCGCCAAGGCGGGGGTCAAGGTCCTGACCCACTCGCTGGCCGTGGAGTGGGCCAAGTACAAGATCCGCCTCAACGCGATCGCGCCGGGGCCCTTCCCGACCGAGGGCGCCTGGGCCAAGCTGATGCCGCCCGGCATGGAGGACGTCCTCAGCGCGGACAAGATCCCCGCCAAGCGCTTCGGCGAGCACCACGAGCTGGCCAACCTGGCCGCCTACCTGCTCGCCGACGGCTCGGCCTACGTCACGGGTCAGGAGATCACGATCGACGGCGGCGAGTCGCTGATGGCCGGCGAGTTCAACGGCCTGACCCTGCTCGACCCCGGCAACGTGGCGCAGGTGCTGGCCATGATGCGCCCGCCCAAGAAGGGTTGAGATGACGGCTCGCTGGGGACTGCTGCTGGTCAACCTGGGCACGCCCGACGCGCCCGAGACGGCCCCGGTCCGCAAATACCTGGACGAGTTCTTGAGCGACCCGCGCGTGATCGACATCGCGGCCTGGAAGCGCTGGCTGCTGCTGAACCTGATCATCCTGCGCACCCGCCCCAAGGAGTCAGCCGAGGCCTACCAGTCGGTGTGGACCGAGCGCGGCTCGCCCCTGCTCTTCCACGGGCAAGACCTGGCGGCGGGTGTCCAGGAGCTGCTCGGCGAGGAGGTCAAGGTGGTGCTCGCGATGCGCTACCAGACCCCCTCGATCGAAGCGGGGCTCGCCGAGCTGCGCGCGGCGGGGATCGACCACGTGGTCGCCCTCCCCCTCTATCCGCAGTACGCCTCGAGCTCGACGGGCTCGACGGTCGAGAAGCTCTACGCAGAGGCGGGCAAGCACGTCGACGTGTTCACCCTCAGCGTGGTCCCGGCCTTCTATGACCACCCGGCCTTCGTCGGCGCCTTCGCCGAGGTCGCGCGGCCCGTGTTGGCTGAAGCCAAGCCCGACAAGGTCCTGTTCAGCTTCCACGGGCTGCCCGAGCGCCACCTGCGCAGCGGCGAGGTGTGCGGGCGCGCCTGCTTCCAGCCCGGCTGCTGCGACTCGATCCGCAAGGAGAACCGGACCTGCTACAAGGCCCAGTCCTACGCCACGGCCCGCGCCCTGGCCGCGGCGCTCGAGCTCCCCGAGGACGGCTGGGAGGTGGCCTTTCAATCCCGCCTCGGCCGGGACCCCTGGATCACGCCTTACACGGACCACCGGATCAACGAGCTGCCCGAGGAGGGCGTCAAGAAGCTGGCCGTGCTGGTGCCGAGCTTCGTGGCGGACTGCCTGGAGACGATCGAGGAGATCGGGATCCGCGGGCGGGACGACTTCAAGGAGCACGGCGGCGAGGAGCTGACCCTGGTCCCGAGCCTCAACGCTCACCCGGCCTGGGTCGAGGCCGTGGCGAAGATCGCGCGTCAGTACGCCCCCAGCCCGGAGGCGTCGTGAAGAAGATCGCCCTGATCTCGACCGGCGGGACGATCGAGAAGACCTACGACGAGATGCGCGGGGTGATGCACAACGAGACCCGCGTCCTCGACGTGATGCTCGCCCAGCTCCAGCTCGAGGGCGTCGAGATGACCCGGGTGCCCCTGATGAACAAGGACAGCCTCGAAATGGACGAGGCCGACCACACCCTGATCGCGCGCACGGTCGGTGCTATGGCCGAGGCGCACGATGGCGTGATCGTCGTCCACGGGACCGACCGCCTGGCCGAGACCGGGGAGAAGATCGTCGAAGTGCTGGGGACGGGAGACCGCCTGGCGGGGACCACGGGCCGAATCGGCCCGCGGGTGCCCGTGGTGTTGACGGGGGCGATGCGCCCCTATCTGCTCCGCAGCACGGACGCGCTGCAGAACCTGACCGAGGCGCTGCTCGCCGTCCAGCTCTTGTCCCCTGGGGTCTACGTGGCGATGCACAACAAGGTGCTCGCGTTCCCCGGGGTGACCAAGGACCGCAACCGCGGGACCTTCGTCAAGGAAGAGTAGCTGGAGGGCCGCCCAGGCAGCCCTCCAGGGGAGAGCCTCGCCTAGCCGGCCTTGCGCTCGGTGAGCTTGAACTCGCGCAGCGCCTCATGGCCCACGCTCGCGAGGGCGACCTTCATGTGACCGCGGTCGGTCTGGCCGAGGGTCACCATGCCGCGCCGGGCGAGGGCCATGGCGAAGCCCTCGGCGACGTCGATGTCCAGCTGGAGATCGCGGCAGAGTCGAGGGACGGTGCGGTCGCCGTAGAGGCTGAGCTGGAGCAGGATCTCCGAGGCGGTCAGGCCTTGAGGATCGACCTCCTTCCAGCCGCGTCGCGCGACGCGCTCGAGCTCTTCGTCCCGCTCGCAGATCCGCGCGACGAGCTCCTGAATGTAGGGCAAGTCGTCGATGTGATCCGAGCAATAGGGCTTGCGCTCGCGAGTGGGTTCCAGGCAGCCGGGGTGCTCACAGGTCAGGGCTTCGGGGTACGTCATATCCACCTCCTACCGATCTGCCGAGAGTATGTCTAGGTTTCGCCCTGCCTGTCAACCTTTGAGTCAGCTTTAGCTCAAGTTCTGTTGGGAAGAGGTCTTGGGCTGCACGGCGCAACCGCCATCGCAGCGGCCGGTCAGGCGCAGGCGGTTACGAGCAAACACCCGATAGGAGACGTCGAGCAGCTGGGAGAGGCCTGGCAGGCGGGTGAGGCGCGTGAGACCCCCGAATCCGACGGCGGCGTAGAGCCTCCGAAAAACCTCGACACCCGTGATCACCTCCCCTGAGGGCAGCAGCGCGTGAATCTCGGCCATCAGATCGCGCCCATCCAGGCCGTGTTCACCTGCGTCGAAGGATGGGGCGGCGATGTCCGTGAAGCGGATCCGACCGCGCCCACGGTCCAAGCGGCGCAGCATTGCGATCTCCCGCACGCAGAGCGGACAATCGCCATCGAAGAAGACCTGGACGTCCCAGGGCTCCGTGTTCAGCTTCTCAGGGGCTGCCGAACGCAACGCTTGACCTTGGCTCATGGTTCCTCTCCTTGAAGTTCACCTTTTGTATAGGAAAGTCAGCCCAAACGTCTATACTCGGAGCCATGAGCACCGAGCGTGGCTACAAGATGCGCACCGTCTGCGAGCTGACGGGCCTCTCTCCTGCGCTCCTCCGCGCCTGGGAGCGTCGACACGGCCTCCTGCAGCCGGAGCGAACCGCGGGCGGACACAGGCTCTACACGGACGACGACCTCAAGGTCCTGCGCTCCGTGCAGGAGCACATGGAGCGCGGCCTGAGCATTGGTGAGATCGCGGTCATGGGCCGCCGCTCACTCTTGGCCGCCGTCAGACCCAGCCCCCCAGGCGTTCAGGACGCCGGCGGGCTGGCGCAGTGCCGCGCCCGCCTGGTTCAGGCCGCGATCGACATCGACGCGAGCCAGGTCGAGGAGGTGCTGGACCAGGCCTTCGGAATGGCCAGCCCGATCACCGCGATCGACGCGGTCCTGGCGCCCGCCCTCGACGAGATCGGGGAGCAATGGGCGAACGGGAGGCTGAGCGTCGCTGGCGAGCACCTGGTGAGCGCCAAGGTGATCACCCGGATCCGCCGGCTGCTCGAGGCCACCAACCAAGGCCCCGGCAGACCGGCGGTCGTGACCTGCCTCCCCGACGAGCTGCACGAGATCGGCGCGCTCCTGGCTGCCTACGCGCTCTGCCTGAGCGGCTTCCGCGTCAGCTACCTCGGCGCCGCGATGCCCCTCGAAGACCTCGAGCGGGCCTGCGTGCGGATCCGCCCCGCGGTGGTCTCGATCTCGAGCGTGCGCACCCCGATCCTGCAGACGCACCTCCCGCGTCTGGCCGAGCTCGTCGCCCGCCGCCAGGAGGTGCGCTTCCTCGTCGGCGGCCGCGGCGCGGTCCCGCTCGCCGACGAGCTGGGCGAGCACGGCCTCGAGTATTTCTCTACCGGCAGCTTCAAGGAGCTCGTGGACGGGCTCAGCGAGCTGGTCGGTTAAGTCGCCCGCGGGCGCAGGCAACAACGAGGAGACTCTCATGACAGCGCCGCCGGCGTCGAGAGCCGTCGTGGGCGACGAGGTCGCCCCCCAAACGGCCCGAAAGACCGTCGTGATCAGCGGCGCGAGCGGCCTGGTCGGCGGCCACCTGGCGCGCGCCCTGGCCGCGCGCGGCGACCGGCCCCAGGGCTACTCGCGCGACCCGAGCCGCCTGAGCGCGCCGATCGAGCAGGGCTTCAGCTGGGACCCCCAGCAGGGCCCGCCGCCGCCCGAGTCCTTCGAGGCGGCGGACGCGATCGTCCACCTCGCGGGCGAGACCGTGCAAGGTCGCTGGACCGCGGCCAAGAAGCAGCGGATCAAGGACAGCCGCGTGGTCGGCACGCGCAACCTGGTCGCCGGCCTTAAGGGGGCGAAGCGGCGCCCCAAGGTGCTGATCTGCGCGAGCGCCATCGGCTACTACGGCGACCGCGGCGAGCAGGCCCTGACCGAGCAGGACTCCCCCGGGGACGACTTCCTGGCCGAGGTCTGCCAAGCCTGGGAGCGCGAGGCGCAGGCTGCCGAGGCGCTCGGCGTGCGGGTCGTGCGCCTGCGCCTGGGCCTCGTGCTCGCGCGCGAGGGCGGCGCGCTGAAGGAGATGCTCCTGCCCGCCAAGCTCGGCGCAGGCGGCCCCCTGGGCGGCGGGAAGCAGTGGTGGAGCTGGATCCACCACCGGGACCTCAGCCGCCTGATCCTGTGGGCGCTCGACCAGGACGAGGTCAGCGGGCCCCTCAACGCGACCGCGCCCAACCCCGTCCGCCAGCGCGAGTTCGCCGACCAGCTCGGCGCGCTGCTGGGGCGCCCCTCCTTCCTCCCCGCGCCGCGCTTCGCGCTCGAGCTCACCCTGGGCGAGTTCTCGACCGAGCTGCTCTCGAGCAAGCGTGTGCTGCCCGCGGCCGCCCGCGCCGCCGGCTTCCGCTTCGAGTTCCCCGACCTGCGCGCCGCCCTGCGCGACCTGCTCTGAGAGGAGTATCCGTGAGCAAGCCCCTGACCTTGGACACCGAGCTCTTCCTCCCGCGCCCGCGCGAGGAGGTGTTCCCCTTCTTCGCCGACGCCTTCAACCTCGAGGCGATCACCCCGCCCTTCCTCCGCTTCAAGGTCACGACCGAGGCCCCGATCGAGATGCAGGTCGGCGCGTTGATCGACTACAAGCTGCGCCTGCACGGGATCCCGATCACGTGGCGGACCCGGATCGCCGCCTGGGAGCCGCCCTACCGCTTCGTGGACGAACAGCTCAAGGGCCCCTACTCGCTCTGGCGCCACGAGCACACCTTCGAGGAGGTCGAGGGCGGGACCCTGGTCCGGGACCACGTCGACTACTGGCCGATCTTCGGCGGGGCGCTGGTGGACAAGCTCTTCGTCCGCCGCGACCTGGAGTCGATCTTCGCCTACCGCACCCAGCGTCTGATCGAGCTCCTCGCGCCCGAGCTCGTCACGGACGAGGGCGAGCTAGCGCAGGCCAGCTAGACATGCGCCTCCCGCACCACTACCTGCTCGACGCCTCGGTCGTGTTCAGCTTCGACGCCTCGGGGTTTCGCCGCCACGCGCGGGCCTTCGACCCCGCGGACCTCGAGGTCGACCTGAGCGGGCGGGTGTGTCTGGTGACGGGGGCCAACTCAGGGATCGGCCGCGCCACGGCCAGGGAGCTGGCGCTGCGCAACGCGACGGTGCTCCTCCTGTGCCGCAATCCGGAGCGCGGCCAGCGCGCCGAGGACGAGCTGCGCGCCGAGACCGGGAGCGAGTCGATCCGCTTCCACCAGCTCGACCTCTCCGACCTGGTCGACGTCCGCCGCTACGCGGCCGAGACCGCGCCGGAGCGGATCGACGTCCTGATCCACAACGCGGGCCTGCTCCCCCTCGAGCGCCAGCTCAGCCCGCAGGGGCACGAGATCACCCTCGCGACCCACGTGCTCGGCCCGCTCCTGCTCAGCCAGCTCCTGCGCGAGCGCCTGGCGAGCGGAGCGCGCCGCGGCCGGATCGTGTGGGTCAGCTCCGGCGGGATGTACACCCAGGCGCTCAGCCTGCGCGACGTCCAGTGGGAGGAGCGCGACTACGACGGGGTGGTCGCCTACGCCCAGACCAAGCGAATGCAGGTCGTGCTGGCCGAGCTCCTGGCCGAGCGCTGGCCCGAGCTGGCGGTCAACAGCATGCACCCCGGCTGGGCCGACAGCCCCGGCGTCGAGCGCTCGCTGCCGACCTTCCACAAGCTGCTGGGCAAGCGGCTGCGCACGCCCGCCCAGGGCGCCGACACCGTGGTGTGGCTGGCCGTGGCCGACGCCGCCGAGGCCCGCAGCGGCGAGTTCTTCTTCGACCGCGAGGCGCGCAGCCCCTACCTCCTGGGCAAGCAGGAGTCGCCCGAGCGACGGCGCGAGCTCTGGGACGCCTGTCAGCGCTGGCTGGCCGAGTCCGCGCCGGCCAGCCCGCCCGAGCCCGCCTCGGCGCAGAGCGGAGCGGGCGCATGAGCCGGCGCGAACCCTGGACCCGGACCTGGCGCCGCCGCGCGCTCTCCCTGCCCCTGCTGGCGCTGACGGCGCTGGCGACGCTGGCCCTCCTGCCGACCCTGCCCCTCTGGGCGGCCTGCGACCTGCTCCTCGGCCGCCGGCTCGCCACGGCGCGCTTCCAGCTCACGCTGACCTGGCTGGCCTGGTGCGAGGTCGGCGGCCTGCTCGCGAGCCTGGTCCTCTGGCCGGCCCGCCTCGCGGGGCTCGCGCGCTGGCAGCGCTTGCACTACGAGCTCCAGGCCCTCTGGCTGCGCGCGCTCTGGGGCGGAACCCGTCGCATCTACGGGATCGCGCTCGAGGTCGAGGGCGAGCGCCCGCTCCCCGGCGAGGGCCCGCTGCTGGTCCTCGCGCGGCACGCCAGCGTGGCGGACTCGCTCCTGCCGGGCCTGCTCCTGCCGGGCTGGCGGCTGCGCTACGTGCTCAAGGACGAGCTGCGCTGGGACCCCTGCCTGGACGTGGTCGGGATGCGCCTGCCCAACGCCTTCGTGCGGCGCGGGAGCGGCCGCGAGGCCGTCGCAGCCGTCGAGGGCCTGGCGACGGACCTCAGCGCCGGCGAAGGCGTGCTGATCTTCCCGGAGGGCACCCGCTTCAGCCCCGCCAAGCGCGAGCGCGTGCTGCTGCGCCTGCGCGAGGAGGGCCGCGACGACCTGGCCCGCTTCGGAGCGGAGCTCTGCCACGTGCTCCCTCCCCGGGCCGGGGGCACGCTGGCGCTCCTCGAGGCCCAGCCCGCCGGCCAGGTGCTCTTGCTGGAGCACAGCGGCTTCGAGGGCGCGGTGACCCTCGACTCCCTCTGGCGAGGGGCCCTGATCGGCCGCCGGGTGCGGGTTCGTCTGCGCGCCTTCCCCCGCGCGGCGCTCCCCGCCGAGCGCGCGGCCCGGCGGGCCTGGCTCGAGGCGCGCTGGCGCGAGGTCGACGCCTGGGTGGCCAGCAGCGAGGCGGCTGAGGGGAGCTGCGCGCCGCCAGCTCGCGAGGCCGCATGACCCAGCGTCTGCTCTGCCTGGGCCTGGGCTACTGCGCCGGCTTCCTGGCCGTCCGCCTGGGCGCCCTCGGCTGGCAGACCGCCGGCAGCAGCCGCAGCGAGGCGGGCTTGGCCCCTCTGCGCGCCGCGGGTCACGAGGCCTACCGCTGGTCCCGCGAGCACCCGCTGCTCCCCGACGCCGCCTGGGAGGGGACGACCCACCTCCTCGTCTCGGCCCCCCCCGACGCGGAAGGCGACCCGGTCCTCGACCTGCTCTCGGACCGCCTGAGCGGCCTGAGCTGGATCGGCTACCTCTCCTCGACCGGGGTCTACGGCGACCACGAGGGCGCCTGGGTCGACGAAGAGACCCCCCTCCAGGCGCCGAGCAGCGAGCGCGCCCGCCGCCGGGCAGCCGCCGAGGCCCGCTGGCGCGCGCTGGCCGGCGAGCTCCCGCTCGAGGTGTTCCGTCTGGGCGGGATCTACGGACCTGGTCGGAGCCCCCTCGACCGCGTCAGGGCGGGGCGCGCCCGTCGCCTGGACGCGCCCGAGCACCTCTTCAGCCGGATCCACGTCGAGGACGTGGCCGGAGCCCTGCGGGCCGCGATCGAGCAGCCCCGGCCAGGCCGCGTGCTGAACCTCGTCGACGACGAGCCCGCCACCAGCGCGACCGTGACCGAGCGCGCCTGCGAGCTGCTCGGCGTCGAGCCGCCGCCCCTCGTCCCCTTCGACCTCGAGTCGCTCCCGCCCGCGGTCGCGAGCTTCTATCGCGACCGGCGCCGGGTTCGCAACGCGCGCCTGCGCGAGGAGCTGGGCTACGAGCTGCGCTATCCCACCTATCGAGAGGGCCTGGCGGCGCTGCTCCTGGACTGAGTCCGACGACTGAGTCCGACGACCGACGTCCGACGACCGACGACCGAGTCCGACGACCGACGACCGAGTCCGACGACCGACGACCG
>CALDQK010000587.1 GCA_937911525.1 uncultured bacterium | reverse complement strand
GCCACGGACGCTGCTGCCGGGGGGGCTCCCGCCGCGCCGGCGGCGCGACCCGCACCCGCGCTGGCTGGCGACCCTGGCTCGCGCGCTGACCCGCGAGCTCGGCGCGGGGATCGTGCTCCAGGCAGGGCTCGGCGGACGCGAGGCCGCCGCCTCCCGCCGTCTGGCGCGCGGGCTGCGCCTGCGCGGCGCGCAGGTCGCGCTGCTCGAGGGCCTCGACCTCGACGCTCTGGGCGGGGTGCTGAGCGAGGTCGAGGGCGTGGTCTCGGCGAACACCGGGCCGGCGCACCTGGCGGCGGCGGCAGGGACTCCGGTGGTCGTGCTCGAGGGTCCCTCGACGTCGGCGGCGCGCCCCTGGCGGGCGGCGGCCACGACCGCCGTGCTGAATCTCGGCCTCTCCTGCAGCCCGTGCCGCGGCACGAAACACGGACGCACCTGCCACGTCCCGCGCTGCCTCGACGGGCTCCCGGTCGGGCAAGTGGTCAGCGCTCTGCAGGTGCTGGTTGCTCCTCTCTAGGGCCAGAGTCGGCAGCGCACTCGCGCGCCGAGCGTGGCTCCGATATGTAGACGCCCGTCAAGTGCGAGTGGCAGAGCTACCGACTCTTCTGCTGCGCGACCCGACGTCGCCTTGACGGAATTTGCGGCTATCGACCGAATGCTCCCCGATTTCGCTCGATTAGGGCGAGGGTGCTTCGGTATCATCCTGGGCGCACAGGGGCGTGTTTCCGCTGCGAAAGGAGTGGGGAAATGCGTCACATCACGAAAGAGAAGTTGATCCAAGTTCAGAGCGGCTGGCCGATGCTAGCGCTCAACCTGACCCTCCTCGCGGTCGGCATGGGGCTCACGGGCGCCGGCGCGAACCAGCACAGCGACGTGCTCTTCGTGCTGGGTCTCGCACTCCTGACCGCGGGATGCTTCACGCTCACGGGGCACTTCACGCTGCAGCCCAACCAGGCCGCAGTGCTCGTGCTCTTCGGCGACTACCGCGGCACCGCGCGTCAGAGCGGGTTCCATTGGACGAACCCCTTCTACGCGACCCAGAAGGTGTCGCTCCGCTCGCGGAACTTCCACGGCGAGAAGCTCAAGGTGAACGACCTGCGCGGCAACCCGGTCGAGATCTCGGCCGTCGTCGTGTGGCGCGTGTCCGACACCGCCAAGGCCTTGTTCGACGTGGAGAACTACGTCCACTTCGTGCAGGTCCAGAGCGAGTCGGCCCTGCGTCAGCTCGCGAGCCGCTTCGCCTACGACCACAGCATGGACGACGACGCGGACGCCGCGGCGGAGATCACGCTGCGGAGCGAGGCGGGCGAGGTCGCCGCGGCGCTCAGGCTCGAGCTGCAGTCGCGGCTCGGGCACGCGGGCGTCGAGGTCGAGGAGGCGCTGCTGAACCACCTGGCCTACGCGCCGGAGATCGCGGGCGCGATGCTCCGTCGTCAGCAGGCCGAGGCGATCATTGCGGCCCGCCGCAAGATCGTGCACGGCGCGGTCAGCATGGTCGACATGGCGATCACTGGCCTGAGCGAGAACGGCGTGGTCGAGCTCGACGAGGAGCGCAAGGCCGCCATGGTGAGCAACCTGCTCGTCGTCCTCTGCGGCGAGACGGAGGCCAGCCCCGTGATCAACACGGGCGCGCTGTCCTAGCGGGAAGGCGGGCGGAGGGAGCGCAGGCTCTCTCCGCCCGCGTCCTTTGGTTGGGTTGCTCGTGCGCGAAGTGCACCTGCTCGGGAGCTGTCGCAGTCAGCGACAGGTCCCTCGCGCTTCGATCGAACGGGGAGATTGGGAAGCCGAGAAAACCGGAAGTCGGGTCGGCGCGCCAGGGCGGCGCAGGTGCGGCGAAGCGTGCACCTCTGAGGAGGCTGTCGCTGAACTCAGACGTCACCCGAACTCGTCTGGGAAGGGGGCAGCTCGCGCTGCGCGCGCGACGCGATCGGAGCTCCCTGCCGACTTCCGGGTTTCCTCGCTTCCAGTTTTCCCCGTTCAATCGATCGACCCTGGCGCCTCGCAGACGCGATAGCCCTCGATTCGGGCACGGGCGCGGGCACGGGCACGAGGGCTGCGGGTTTGGGATACCCTGGCCGGCCTATGAGCGACACACCGACCGACGTCGAGCTCCTCGTCACGGGGATCGGCCAGCTCGTCCCGCTGGCGCCGCCCGCGGGCACGCCCGCCGGCGCTCCCTGGCGCGGGCCGCTGAGCGAGCTGGAGGCGATCTCCGGCGCCGCGCTGGCGGTCTCTGGGGGGCGGATCGTCGACCTCGGG
>CALDQK010000586.1 GCA_937911525.1 uncultured bacterium | reverse complement strand
CCCCTCCGCGTCGAGCCAGCGCTCCGCGAGCGGCAGGAGTTCGAGGTGCCAGCCGTCGACAATGGTCAAGCCGGCCTTCCGCTTCGCGAACTCCTTCTCGAACTCGCCCGCGACGCGTAGCGCGATCTCCAGCACCCTCGTGCCCGTCGTGCGCTTCAGCCGCTTCCCGCTCAGCGGGTCGGTCCGGCGCCACCAGTAGATCCCCGTCTTGGGCTTCACGAACAAGTGGGTCCCCGCGAGGCTCGCGCTGCGTCGCTTGCGTTTCGGTCTCCGGGCCATTGGCCTCCTTCTTCCCAGGCGCTATCCAGCCTGTCGGCGCTTTAGCCAGGCCTCGAACGCAGCCACCGGGACTCGGACCCGACCGGTTGGTGGGGGAATGCGCACGACGACTCCCCGCAGTCCCGACTGGGGGTCGGCGAGCATGCGGTAGAAGGTCGAACGGCTGATTCCATAGCGCTTGCAGACCTGGTTGATCGTGAGGAACTGCGCCCCGCTCATGGCTTCCCCTTCCGGGTCGTCTCGCGAGGCCTCGCTCCCTTGGCGGAGCGGACCTTCGCTCTGTGTTGAACCGTGATCCAGGCCGGTTTCGGGCCGCTCTGGCGGGCCCCCGGTTCGGCCTTGCTGTGCCGCGCCTCGGCGAGGTAATGCCCTCTCGGGCGCCGGTCGTCGCTACCTCGCATGGTCGAAGAGCCCCTCGGGCTGAGTGACCTCGCCCACCCAGCGCTCCGCGCTCAGGTGGAGGACCGAGCGCCGCGCGCCGGCCAGGGTCTTGCGGGTGCAGGCCGTCTCGCGCCTCGCGCTCGTCCGTCGAAGGTGCCCGCCCTCCTTGAGTCGCCGGCGAAGGCTTCTTGGGGAGAGCGGAAACCCCTCCTCCCCCGCGGTCCGCTGCAGGACCACCTGGACCGCGCTCGGGTCGAGGTAGAGCTCCTCCCCGTCGACCCAGCCGATCCGCTCGCCGACGGCGTTCCAGTAGGGGTCCTCGTCGCCGCCACCGGGCTTCCACGACTCGCGCGCTGGCTTGCCCTCCCCGGCCAGTCGCCAGCCCCAAGCCAGCGGGTTCTCAGCGGGGACCTTCCCGTCGGGACCGGCGACGTGAGCGCGACCGCTCGCCAGGGCTGAGCTGAGTAGCTCGAAGAAGCGCCGAATGGGGTCCGTCTCCCGCTGGCTCTCGACCTGGAGTCCGAGGGCTTCGCGGAGCGCACCGCGCGCGACCTCAAGGAAGGTCTCGGCCGCGGCGGAGGAGTAGAGCCCCGACTCCTGGACGAAGCGGACGAATGCGCGCAGCCCCAGGTAGAGGTTGGCCCCCACGTCGGCCAGGCGACCGTGCGCGCCGTCCTGGGTGAACTCCTCTCGCGCCTTGGCCACCTCGCGGCGGAGGTTCGCCTCGACCCTGCCGTAGTTCGGAGCGAGCCAGCGCAGGAACGCTGCCATGGCCAGGGAGTAGAGCCCCGCGTCCGCGTCGGCCTGGCAGCGGGTCAGTTGCTGCCGGTCGACGTCTCCCGGCCCAACGGGGAGGACGAGCATGCGGGCGGTCAGCGACTCGCCGCGAGGCAGCTCCTCGCCCGTGCAGAGCACCAACGCACGCGAGCGCTTCACCGGGCGGAGCGTCGCGTCGGGACGCATGCGCTGCCGGCCAGCCCGGTTCCCCTGGCCGCGGACAACGCGGTCAACGTCGCGGTGGCTGCGCGCCCGGTCGTGGACGCTCCCCGTGGGAATGAAATCGTCGATCACGAACAGCGCGTTCTTGGCCAGGAAGAGCGTGCCCTCGATCGCGTTCGCGCTGCTCATCCACGAGCCGGGCAGGTTCTGAAAGTGAAGCCCTCGCCCGAAGTGCTGCTGGGGGAGCGCCGCGAGACACGACTTGTGGAAGCCCGAGCCGCCGTAGAGAAATGCCGTGAAGTCGACCTCGCCCTGCACGGCGCGGTAAGGCAGCGCCAGGAGCGGAATCGTTAGCCGCTTCGGCGCCAGCTCGAGGAAGCGCAGGCACGCCCACACCCCCTCGGCCAAGCGGTCCCCCTCTGGCGGCGCCGGGAGCGTGAAGCGGTCGAGGGGGTCGTCGAGCCGAACCCGGACCTCGTCCACCGGTCCCTCGGCGCCGATCGCACCTCCGGCGTGCAGGTAGACCCAGCGATCTTCGACCTGCCGCCAGCCCAGGTGCGTGAACACCCGACGCTGAGGAGGGTTCCCCGAGAGGACCTGGATCCCGTGGCGCGTACGCTCCTGGACGATCCGCCCGGGCTCGGTCACCGCACCCGCTCCGAGGTGCTCGAGCACCCAGCCCATGCAGCCGAACTGGGAAGACGGGATCTGAACGACGCGCTCCCCACCGGCGAGGCGCGCGGTGATCTCGAAGAAGCGCCGCTCGTCGGCCCCGTCGTCCTCGGTGACCTCAGCGCTGATCCTCGCCGTGAAGTTCGTCAGCGGGACGTCCTCGTAGGCGGGCTGCCCGCTGGAGTCGAGGTGCTCCTTCACCCACACCAAGCCGCCGGGGGTCTCTCGGTAAGGCCACACGGTGACCTTGTCGGTGCGGTCGGTCTCGGCGCGCTTCCCGGCCCTGACAGGCGCTGAGCCCGCCTGTGGCAGCTCGCTCTTGAGCGCCCCAACGCTGTAGCCCGTCGCCTTGGCGAGGAGCTTGGCGATCTGGTTGCGCTCGCGTGCAGCACGGGGACCTCGCAGGCCGGCGACGAGCGCTCCGACCTCGCGGACGGCGGCGTCCCGCTCGGGGTCGGGGCTCTTGGGCCCGACCCCGGCCAGGAGACGCTCAGCTCGGTAGCGAGCGGCTCCGACGGCCTGTGCGACGTGGCTTCGCCAGCCCTCCAGTCCCTCGCGGAGCACGAACTCGTCGGGGTCGAGCTCGTCGGGCAGCGTCGGCGCCACATATGCGGCGACCCTAGCTGCGTCCAGAGCGCGCATGCACGACAACGTCCCCTTCTCGCCGGCGCCGTCAGGGTCCAGACAGATCGTGACCGAGGTGACCTTGTGGCGAGCGAGCGTCGCGACCTGGGCCTTCGAGAGCTGCGCGCCGACGCATGCCACCACCCGCGTGTCGCCCCGAGATTGAAGGACCGCCCCGTCCAAGACGCCCTCGACCAGGACCAGGTCGCGCTCGCCGGCGGCCCGCGCGCGATCGAAATAGAGCGGCGAGCGCTTGGTTCCAGCCCCAGGCAGCGCCAGCGTCTTGGGGCGACCTTCGGGCGGCTGCTTTCCAGGCCACCGGAAGTAGAGCGTGAGCGGACGCCCCCAATCGTCGAGCCACGGGAAGACCACGTAGCCGGTCAGCTGGTCCCGCAGGAGGCCAGCCTCCTTCGCCGCGGCGTGGAGCTCGGGCGCCAGCGCGCGCCGGACCTCGACGGGACTGGTGTAGTAGCCCAGCCCCAGGCCCTTGGAGGCCGCGTCGTCCAGCCCACGTCCCGCGACGTAGGCCCTGGCGGTCGCCCCCAAGGGCCCACGGTAGGCCTGCTGCGTGATCTTCGTCACGGCCTCCAGCGCCTCGCGCCGGGCTTCGGCCCTGTGGAGCGCGCGCTGGTCCTTCGCCGAGATCTTGTCGCCCGGGGCAGGGACCCCAGCCAGCTCGCACAGCCGCGTCACAGCAGCCACGAAGGCCTCGCCCCGCGGGGCCTGCCCACCATTGACGTGGGCCAGCCAGCTCCGCGACTCGCCACCGTGTGCGTAGTAGCCGAAGGGCCTATTGCAGATCACCCGCTCAGGTCGAGCGTCCAGCAGGCGCTTCGTCGCCTCCCTGGAGGTGGCGACCCAGCCCTCCTGCGTCGGCTCCCAACCGAACTCGGGGAAGGCCGTGTCCAGCCGCTCGAAGAGGCGAGGGAGGACCTCCTCCTCGAGGAGGGCCACCAGGTTGCCGTTGCCCCGAGTCACGCCGCCTACTCCTCCCCGATCTCGTCGAGGGTCCAGGCCAGCACGCACAGGGCGTCCGCCTCGTTGTCGTCCCGGACGTCACGACCCCAGCGCGCGCAGGCGGCCTCGACCATGTGGGCCTTGCCGGCGTTGCCCTTGCCCGTGGCGTGCTTCTTGACCTCGGCAGGCGTCGGCGAGACGTAGTCGATCCGCCCCTCGAGCTCGGGCAGGAGCACGCCCTCGAGGTTGTGGGCCACGCTCGCGTTGAGCTGACGCCGCTTGCGGTGGAGGACCGGCTGCTCGTAGGCCACGAGGAGAACCTCGTCGTCGCCGAGCATTTCGCGCAGCCAGCGACGGAAGCGGAGCAGGCGCATGCCGCTGCTCTCGCCGCGCCGGAGCGAGAAGGTCATGACCCCGCTCGTCACCACGCCGCGAGCGTCCCTGAGGGCCCAGCCAGTGGCTGTCGCCAGATCCAGGGCCAGGATCGGCGTGATCGGCCGGACGACGATCTCGGGCGGCGCCTCAGGCTCGTGGAGGTCGGCCTGAGCGATCACGCGGCACCTCGCTCTCTGGCGAGCCACAGCCCGAGCAGGGTCCGCCGACGCACGTCGCGGACCTTGCGGACCGCCATGTCCACGGCGGACTGCTGACCCACCACTACGACCTGCGTCTCGGCGCGCGTGACCGCCACGTAGAGCAGCGAGCGGCTGAGGAGGAACCCCACGCTCTTGTGGGCCACGAAGATCACCGTGTCCCACTGGCTCCCCTGCGACTTGTGGCAGGTCACCGCCCAGGCGGGCTGCAGGGAGCGGATCTTGCCGCCCTGGTAGTGGTGTTCGGCGCCCTGGTCGAAGCGCACCCAGAGCTGGTCCTGCGCCGGACGCTGACCGGCCTCGACTCGACCCACGAAGCCCTGCTCGCCGTTCATGACGCCGAGCTCATAGTCGTTGGTCGTCTGGATCACCCGGGTGCCAGCGCGGAAGCGCTCTCGCAGGAGCGGCGCCTTCGTGCCTCGCTGGCTCTCCAGGTAGGCGTTGAGGCTGTTCACGCCGGCGACGCGCGTCTTCTGCGGGCTGAGCACCTGGAAGGTCTCGGGCTGCAGCTGCCGCTCCCGGATCACGCGCGCGACGATCGCTGGGATCTCGTCAGCGTCCTCGCAAGACACCAAGGCAAAGTCCTCGGACCAATCGGGGGAGCGCCCGCGGTTGATCTGGTGAGCTGCGCGAATGATCCCGCTCTCGGCGGCCTGCCGGTGGACGTGGGTCAGTCGGACCGTCGGGACGACGCGAGAGCGAACCAGATCGAGGAAGGGGCAGCCCTCTTGGACCGGCGGGAGCTGGTCCGCGTCGCCCACCAGGATCAGCGTGCGCACGTGCTGGGTGTTCTCGAACACAGCCGCCATGACGCGGCTGTCGACCATGGAGCTCTCGTCCACGATCGCGACGTCGGCCACCTCGACGCCGCCAGCCTTGAAGGCGCCGCCGTTGAAGAGCCCCAGCGCGCTGTGGATCGTGTAGGCCTGCCGACCCGTGGCCTCGCGCAGCCGCACGGCAGCCTTCCCGCTGGGGGCCATGAGGATCGAGCGCAGCCCCCGCGCGCGGTACTCGTCGAGGACGGCCCGTAGGACGGTTGACTTGCCCGTCCCCGGCCCGCCGGTGATCACCATCACCGGCGGGAACTCGCGGGTCGCCAGCTCGACGGCGAGTACTTGGTCGGGCGTGAGCTGCAGCGTCTCGGCCGTCACAGCTGCTCCAGCGTGAGGACCTGCGTGTCCGAGCTTCGAACGCTCGCCTGCTCCGCTCGCACCTGCCCCAGGATCCCCAGGTAGCCGATCGCGTCGCGCAGGTGGTCGGGGTTCTCGGGGCTGTGGCGGTCACGCTCGAGCTTCATCTCGATCAGGACCCACAAGGCCGTCTCCGGGCTCATATAGGCCCCCGTCCGCCGGCTCACGGCGCCCGAGATCCTCTTCCAGCTGGCGAGCATTTCGCCGTAGGCGCCCTCGCGAGCCATGAGCAGCTCGTGGGCCTCCTGACAAAGCGTCCTCATCGTCTACGTCTTCCTTTCCGCCGAGGAGGCAGCCCAGGCGGCACGTAGCACCAGGCGCGCGCAGCCTCCTCGGCTTCGGTTCCAGTGAATCGGTGCGTGAACCACCCACTGCAGGCGGTGCAGATCGTCTTGAGCTTGCAGAGGTCGCCCACCACGGCCTTGGCGTGGACGAGCTGCACGCGGTGCAGGCACCCCTGCGCCTTAGCGGGTGCCACGACGCACACCGCGCAGGATCTGGCGCTCGGCCAGGTAGAGGTCTGGGTTGCAGACGAGCAGGCGCCCGTCCTCCTCGCTGACCATCACGAGGGTCTTCTCCACCAGGGAGCGCAGCGCCCCAAAGACCTTCTCTCCGCTCCCGGCGAGCAGCTCGACCGTGTGCCGGATCAGCTCCTTCTGGCTGAGCGCGGTGTGTCCCTCGTCCGCACAGACCTTCGCCAGGACGTAGAGCGCCGCCGCCTCGAGCCGCGCAGGCGCATCGCGGTCCATACCGGCCTTGAGCGCGACCCGATCAGCCCGCGGGAAGCCCCAACCCCGGAGCTCGGTCAGGCTGTAGGGATCCTGCTCGAGCAGCTCACGCGGCTCAACACGCTGGCGGGAGGCGAGCTTCAGCACGGACTGGGCCTCCCAACGAGTCAGGCCGCAGTCGCCCTCCAGGTAGCGCAGGTGGTCCGGGTTGAAGGACTGGCCGATCGTCGACCAGGACTCGCGGATCACCTGAGCCTTGCCCGCGCTGATCCCCTGGATTTGCAGCAGCGGATCGTCCCCGTCACTCGGCGGGGTGTTGAGGACCTCGAGCAGCTGGTCGCCAGGGAAGTTGCAGACCAGCCGGTCCGCCAGGACCCGCCCGACGCCCTCCAGGCGCAGGAGCCAGTTGGCCGCGGCCCAACCGGAGCGGACGCCCAGGTTCTCCAGGCGCTCCACCTTGAACTGGAGCCCCCAGCGGGGGTGCCGCTCGAGGCGCCCTTCGAGCTTGAGAGACGCCCCGGGCGCCACCGCCCCCACCGTGCCGCCGACAACGGTCACCTCCGCGCCGACGTTGATCTCCTCAGGCGCCTGCTCCACGTGGAACTGGGCGATTCCCCACGTGTTCCGTGTGGTCCGGTGCCGGAGGAGCGTCCCCTGGAGAGAGACCACGTCCGCGGGGAGGGAGCCGTTGCCGGACGACCCGGCGTTGAGGACGGCGCGGGCCATTAGTCCTCCTCGACCTGCACCGCGGCGCAGGCCGCGCGGATTCCGCCGAACTGGGCGATCTCCTCGGCGTCCTCGATCGGGACCGGGCGGCCAAAGACGGGCACGTGGTAGGTGCCGTCGTTGGTGTCCCGCTTCTTCGTCGAGATTGCGAAGCTGAACCCGTAGGCAGGCAGCTTTCGCCGGCGGCAGGCGACCTGGAGGTTCGTCAGCAGGTCGCGAGTCGGGCGAATCGCCGAGCCGCGGGCGTAGAACACGACCGGCAGCTGCGCGTCGAGGTCGTAGAGCAGGATCCGGTAGGACTCGGCGCAGTCCTGGATCCTCCGGCCCCGGACCGAGCGCCAGCGCGACATCGGGCAGCCCTTGCATTCCCCGGAAAGGACGTCGATCCCCTCCTGCTCGACCGGGCGGACGCGGTCGCGGGAGAAACAGACCGGGCCCTCCCAGTTCTGCGGCACGTCGACGCCGGTCTGCTGGTGGATCCGGTGGATCGCCGCGTCCGCGGCGTCGCCACCGCCGTAGGGCAGGAGCAGGCTGCGCTCCTTGCGCATCTCCAGGAACACCACCTCACGGGTGGTCGACGCCCCCTCGAGGTCCGAGGTCAGGAACCAGGTCCCGTCGGGCACCTCGTCCGCGTTCTTCGTCTGGGCCTGCTTGATCTTGAGCTGCGGGATCCGCACGTCATCGGCCCCGAACTCCTCGAGCCCGGCTCCGACGGCCATGGGGTCCTCCGCCACCGCGGCCATCGGCAGCCGCGTCGCCTCGCAGGGCTCAGCCGTGGCGAGGGTCGACTCGATTGGCGCGACGGTCATTCCCTCCGGGACGACGGGCGTTCCCTCGGGGACGACTTCGCGGCGCGGACCGACGTCGAAAGCGGGGATCCCGACCTCGCGCGGCCACTGGCCGTTCTGCTGCAGGGCGGTGATCGCCTGCTGTGGGGTGGCGCCGGGGTTCTCGAGGATCCAGTCGGCGACGAGCTCTTGTTGGGTGGGGGTCATGGCATGTCCTTTCGTTGGTGGTGTTGGGGCTACTCGGCGGGTCGGGCCACGCACTCGCGGTGGAAGGGGCAGAACCGGCATCCGCCGGTGACGGGCCCGCGAGCGGGGAAGGCCTCCTCGCCGCCGTCTCGACCTGCGATCTCGATCTCGTGGATCGTTTGGCGAAGGGTGGGCGCGACCACGTTCCAGGCGATCTGGGCCTCGTGGAAGAGCGGCCCTTTGGGCTCGTTGCGCGCCGCCTCCCATGCGGGGTTGGTTCGCTTGATCCGCTTGGGGACGTTCACGCCGTCCCGCCGGAACCGCCGCCGACTCTTCTCGGCGCGAGCGCGCAGCTCGTCGGTGATCGGCTGCCCACCCGTGAAGGCCTCGACGTAGGCGGGGTTCAGCTCCTCAAGGGTCTTGGGGATCGCCTGCCCCTCCGCGTCGGTGGGCCGCTGACTGCTGGCCAGGTCTCGAAGGGCTCCCAGACATGTGCGGAAGCGCCGGCCGGGGAAGAGCTTCGCGGCGGCCAGGCTGTAGAAGGCGAGCTGAGGGTTGAGGGAGAGACCCACGCGGGTCAGCTCGAGCTCTCGCCCGAACTTCCAGTCCACCAGCACCCACTCACCAGGCTCGAGGTCGACCCGCTCCCTGCCGAGGACCGAGAAGCCGGGCACGTACTCGCGGGCCCGCCCGATCGCGTCCACGGTCCCCCGGAAGACCCGGCCGTGTTGATCGGTCCACTCGAAGGGGAGCTCGGTGTGCGACCAGTCGATCGCGCGGACCCGAGGGTCCTGGGCCAGCTTCAGAACGAACTCGAGATGTTCGGTCTCGAGCCGCTCCAACGCGCGCTCGGTCTGCTCCGGGTCGTAGGTGCGGCCCTGGGACTGCCCCTTCGCCAGCTCCTCCTCGAAGGCGCCGAGCATGGCTTCGAGGATTTCCTCACGGTCCGCGGCCGGATCGCGGAGGACCAGCTGGCAGCCGACGTGCCCAGCGACGCCCAGCGGACCGGCGTAGCCCGTGACCGCATAGTCCGGCTCGACCTGGGCGACGTGCTGGAACCAGTAGCGCCGGGGGCAGCGCTGCCAGAGCACGAGCCGACTCTGGTGGTAGGGGCCCGCGACAGCAGAGGCGGCGGCGACGCTCATGCCGCCCTCCCCAGCTTCGCGCCGAGGTAGTCCCACAGCCCCTTCAACTCGAGGGTGATCTCCCGCAGGTCCTCGAGGGCGTCGCAGACGTCCTTCGGAGGCGTGCTCGCGACGACCTCGCTCTTGGGGTGCCAGCGCCGGTGGACGAGGTCGTAGAGGTGTTGGACGGCCTCGTCGACCTCTTCGAAGGCAGTTTCAGGGGGGAGGGTGGCGGTTTGATTCACGATCGACCTCGGCTTCGTGCTCGACGTCGATCAAAGTAGGAGGGCCCCGGGGTAGCGTTGAATCCCGCCTCCCTACCCTTGGGCTACCGCCGTGAGATCTGTTGACAGCCGCCTCCTAGGGCCGATCGCGGCGACGGTGGGGCGACGTCGCGGTAGTTCGCGGTAGACCCTCTCGGGGGCGACCACGGCGAGGAACGACTGGGGCGGCGCGAACGAGCGGCTGCCCCCCTCGATCAAGATTCTCCTCTTCTCAACGTGCCGCCCATCGGTCACTCTGGAGGTGGAAAACAACCAGTCTCCTGATCCACAGGGCCTCGCGCCCTTCCCGAGTTCACGTGGGTGGAGTTAGCGGCGGCCGCGGATCTGGGCCGCTGTTGGGTGGCTCTAGCGCCACCGGGAGACTGACATGAGCCGATCCACTCCGCCCCAGGCCCCTCACGTGCAGCAGGTGAGGCCATGATTCCGGCGCTGGAGTTCTTCAACACCGTTCAGCTCAAGTATCTCCTTCCCCTGCTCAAGGAACATCGACGCTTCTTCGAGTCGGGCGGGCTCAACCTCAAAGAGCTACCTAGCGACGAGTCCGAGGCGGCTGACGCGTTGCACGAGGTGCTGACGAAGGCGCCTGACAAGGTCCCTTCACAGCTGCTCTACGCGCTATTCCAAGCAGAGCGCGCAGCGACCGAAGTCATCGCGGACAAGCTAAGAGACCACCCTGAGCTAAAGATCCCCAAGGGCGACCTCACTCCGGGCGACATCGCCCTGTTCGTGCGAAAGCGCCGCGCTGACCTGCTGCAGGAGGCCCTCGACAGCGTTGAACCCGACGTTAAGAAGTTCGTCGAGTTCGTCGCGGAGGCGAAGCCACTCACGCTGCGAAAGGCTCGCGCCGCCGCCAAGAAGCTGAAGAAACGGCTCGGCCCCTTCTTTCGGAACCGGGGGCGCAGCGCGGCCTGCTACGTACATGTCCACCAAGACGATGACGAGCTCGTTTTCCTCATCGTCCACGGGAAGCTGTTCCGCGCGCTCGGCACGATCGACGGGGAGACCCTCGAACGCTCCCGCGCAGTGTTCCGCCCGCAGAAGCATGACTTGGTCATCTACTCGCCCGACAAGGGACTGCTCAAGGTCCACGCGACGCACAAGAAGGAGCAGCGAGAGTATCGGCTTGCCTTCGGGGCGTTGCTGTTCGACGACGAGGATCACTTTCAAGAGGGCGAGCGATACACGCTCAAGCCGCTCCGAACGCTCAAGGAGCTCCCGGCTACGGAAGGCATCGAGTCGGCCACGGTCACTGAGTTGTGGATCCGCAAGAGCAAGGAAACCGTAATCAAGGCGCACAGCAACGACGTGCTCAGCACCATTCGCTCTGGGAGCGTCAAGCTCGAAGACGGCGACGAGCTGATCCGCGCGCACCTGCGGATCAGATACGCCAGCGGGGGGCATGCCAGGAGAGTCGTGATCCGCCCCCCGAACCTCGCGGAGTATGACCGCGAGGAGCACGTAGAGGAGACAGAGAACTTCCTGCGAGAGACTGGGCTGGAGCTGGACCTGGAGGAACCTAGTGGATGAGGGAACGGACCTCGCGGGGTTCTGGCAGCGAGTCGAGGGCGTTCGCGAGTTGAAGCTGGCGAGGCTCCTCTGGGAGGGACTACTCGAGGAGAGCGCGCTCCACGCTCTGATAAAGAGCACCTTGCTCCAACGAGCCGGCACCGCGGCCGAGGTTCCTTGTGAGCGAATGAACGGAGAGCGCTGCCCCCGGGTCGTCAGCGCTGACGGAACCCGAGCGGACTGTGGCAACAGCCCGGCTGAGTGTGAGTCGGTCGTTCTTCACCCTGGTGCCGTTGACGAGTTCGTCGTAACTGAAGAGCGCCTTGCCGCGAAACTGACCAGAGACCTCAGATACAAGGGCGCGGCGGCGTGCCGATCGGCGGGCGTCTGGCATCTCGGAAAGCTCGATGACGGGCGACCGGCGATCCTGGTCTCGACCCGGAGTCGCGAGCAGTGGGCGGCGAACAGGGCGCTGGTCTCGGAGATCACTCGCGGGGACGCCTTCGTCCTCTGGATACCTACCGAGGACTTCATCCCCGCCAAGACGGCCCAGGAGCTGGTCGGGCAGGGGGGAGTCGTCCTATCGCTAGAGCGTGGCGTTCGCCTGGGCGAACGCGGGGTGTTCGTTGCTGAGCCGCCCCCACCAGTCGAGACTCCCCGCCCGTCCTCCACTCTCGCTGCGACCGATCCAGAGTTCGGAGCCTACGTCCTGGAGAACGGATCGTGGCGTGACGTTTCTGAGGAGGACTACGAGGGCCTCTTGGAGCGCGAAGCCGAGTTCCAGGTCTTCGTCAACCAACGCGAGTGTCGATCGTCCTACGAGACGAAGGCTGGAGGACGGCACGTAGAGAGCGACGTCCGGGAGAAGCTATTCAACGTTTACCGGACCCTCCTGGAGAGTGTGCGTAGCCCTCACTTCCCGGAGCGTTCGGTGGACCAACGAGACGTTCAGTCGGCCAGACGGACCTTCGAGGGACCAAAGGGCGAACAGGAGGCGCCCTTGATCATGACGAGGCCCAACGTGGGGCCGAGGGGAGAGACCGGATACAGCTATCAGCCCTATTCGGCTCGCCGTCCGACCCATCTGGCGATCTTCTTCCCTCGTAAGCGCAGCGAGGAATAGCACTTAGGCCGTTTCGCGCAGATTTCGCGCAGGCTTCGGCGGCGTTTCGGAGCAAGGCGACACCTTGAGCACCGTGGTGAGAACAACCTCGCCACTGGCGCAAGACACAAGGAGTAGTCGCCATGAGTGAGTCTGACAAGAACGTCCTGAACAACCTGGTACGCCGCCTGGGCAAGGCCCTGGAGGACACCTGCAATCGTCTGGTCTTCATCGACGGGAAGCCCTACGTGCATCCTGGCGACACGGCCACGGCGGAGTCGATCTTGACCCTGGTTGGGCTGTGCCCGACCTCCTATCGGGTGCATATCGAAAACCCGTGCGAGCCCGAGGAGCCGTGCGAGCTGACCTGCGAGCGGGTCATCAAGAACGGCTTTCGTTTTCAGCCGATTGCGCGCGACGGGAACTTGGGGCGGGATGATCCCGGCCCCGGGATCCCGCCGCCTCTGGCCCGGCAAGTGCGCGATCTTGAAGCCGAGGGACTTGGCGTCGAGCACGTCGACGGCAGAAAGCACTTCGTGGTCACG
>CALDQK010000585.1 GCA_937911525.1 uncultured bacterium | reverse complement strand
TCGCTGGCGCGGCCGACCAGCCGCGCCGCGGCGCTGGACGAGGTGCTCGCGCTCGAGCCCGGCGCCCCGCGCCTGCTGCTCCTGGATCAGGAGGGCGGCAAGATCCAGGGGGTCGTGGTGACCTGGCACGAGACGGCGACCAAGTAGTCGCCGAGGGGATCCTTGAAGCCCGGGGCCCGCGTCGCGAGGATAGGCCTCCTTCGCTGGCCCCAGCCCCTCGGCTCTCTCCTGATCGCCCTCGTTCGCTACGGACTCCTCCGTCACACCGCCGAGTTCGCGCCCCGCGGGCGTGACGACCTCGCGCCGGGAGGCCGCTGTGTGGTCGAGACCCCGCGCGGGGTCGAGCTGGGGGTGGCTCTGGCCGTGCTCGAGCGCGAGCCCGCCGGCGAGGCGGGGGTGCTCCTGCGCCAGGCCCGCGACGCGGACGAGCGGCGCCACGAGGAGTTCGAGGCGCGCCGGCCGGCCGACGTGGCCCAGGCCCAGGACGTGTGCGGCGAGGGGCTGAGGATCGTCGGCGCCGAGCGCCTGCTCGACGGCGAGCGGCTGATCCTCTACTACGCCTCGCAGCAGCGCGTCGACGTGCCCGACCTCCTGGCCGATCTGCGCGCGGCCTTCGGCGTCGCCGTGACCCTGACCCAGGTCGGGGCGCGCCAGCGCGCCGCGGTCGTGGGCGGCTGCGGCTCGTGCGGGCGGGCCTTCTGCTGCTCGACCTTCCTGCGCAAGCTGAGCCCGGTCCCGATCCGGCTCGCCCGCGTCCAGGGGCTGGACCTCGACCCCGACCGCACGGCCGGACGCTGCGGGCGGCTCAAGTGCTGCCTGCGCTACGAGAACCCGCACTACGAGGAGCTGCGCGCCGGTCAGCCGCGCGTGGGCTGGAGCGTGGTCACCCGCCGCCTGAGCGGGACGGTGCTCTCGGTCGACGTGCTGCGCGGCAAGCTGCTGATCAAGCCGGAGGGCTCGCGGGCCCGGGTCGTGTTCAACGCCGAGGTGCTCGAGGCGACGCCTCCCGCGCAGCCGCGGGTCTTGCCCCGCGCCGGCGAGCCGGCGCCGGCTCAGGCGCCCGAGCCCGAAGTGGAGGTCGCCGGCGAAGGGGCCCCCGAGCCGCGCTGGTCGACGGTGGTTCGGCGGCTCAACGCGGCCTGGCAGCGCTTTCGCGAGAAGCCGCCCGCCAGCGCAGATCCGGCGCCCTCCGCGGAGGACGCCCAGGCGGACGCCGTCGAGCCGCCGGGCGAGGACGAGGCATGACGAGCGAGATCGACCCCAACACCCGGCGCTGGTGGACCTTCCTCCGCGGCGTCTCCGTGCTGAACATCGTGGCCTGGTGCGCGCTCCTGGGCCTGCTCGGCGTGCCGGCCGACTACGGGGTCCCGCAGCTGGTGCTCTCGGGGATCTTCGTGGGGGTCTGCGCCTTCCGCTCCTTCGTGCCGCGGGTCGACCTCGAGCGGACGGTCATGATCGACCACCCGATCTCGGGGATCGTGGTCGGGCGGACCTCGGCGACCGTGGCCGAGATGGCCTTCACGATCCAGTCGGCCCTGGTGCTCGAGGTCCTGGGGCGCGCCCACGGCGTGTCCTGGATCGGGCCGATCGCGATCGCGGTCGTGCCCTTGATCGCCGTCGCGCAGTGCGCGTGCTGGGCGGGCGTGCTCACGCTCAACCACCTCTGGCACGGCGTCGAGGAGGCGCTGTGGACCGTCTACGTCGTCCTGTGCGGGGTCTGCTTCGTGGCGCTCTGGCCCCACGCCTCCTCGAACCTGCTCAAAGGCCTGCTGGTGTTGGGCCTGATCGGCTGCGTGGGGAGCGCGATCCTCATGAGCGGGATCGATGTCCCGATGTACATCAGGCGCTTCCGCGAGGGACGCGAGAGGAACGAGACCTTGCTGAGCGCGGGGGAGGGCTTCAGGGACGCCCTGGTGCGGCGGGTGCCCACGGGCTCGTGGGAGGTGTGGCGTCACGAGGTGCCGTGGATGTCGCTCTACTTCTCGGGCGGCGTGTGGCTGAGCCTGATCATGGCCTGGGCTCCGCTCGGGAAGCTGCGCTAGGCCGGCGCGGCGCCGCTATTCGCCGATCGCCGTCCGGAACACCCGCGCCTGGCGCTCGCGGTAGCAGGCGAAGATCACCCGCTCGAGGGAGGACCGCGGCTGCGAGGCGGCGAAGGCCCGCGCCTCCTCGACCAGGATCCGAGCGCACTTGGCCAGGCGCATGCCACCGATCCCTGCCCCCATGGCGGTCAGGACCACGCTCGCGAGGCCGGCCTCCTGGGCCAGGCGGAGCGACTCCGCGCAGGCGCTCCGCAGGGTCGCCTCGCTGGTCCGCTCGCGCAGGCGGAGCAGGAAGAGCGGGTTGAAGTCGTACTTGTCGAGGACCGCGGCGTGGATCAGGTGGCGGAAGCGCGGCGCCAGCCCGCCTGGCCCGGTCAGCACGGCCTGTCCCAGCTCGACTCCTTCGGGGTGACTCGCCAGCGCCTCCGCTTCGACCTCACGGCCGGCCAGCTTCTCGACCTTCTCGGCCAGGTGGCTGCCCCAGCCGAGGGTCAGCTGCTTGTTGGCGGGCAGGACCAGGGCGTCGGCGCCAGCGACCTCCGTCGCGTCGCCGACCACGACCTCCAGCCGCACCGGAGGCTACTCCGGCTTCATGCGCTTGAACTTGCGGGTCTGGCTGCGCAGCCCCTCGAGCTCTGCGCGCAGGCGGGCGACCTCCTCGCGCAGGCTGGCCGTCTCCTCGCGGTCGGCCGGCGGGTTGCGGCCCGCGGCGAGCTGGTAGAGCTTCACGTTGGCCGCCAGGCTCAGGCCGAGCTGGTGGGCCATCATCTCGAGGTGGCTGAGGTCCGCCGGGCCGAATTCGCGGTTGGCCACGGTGTCGTCGGCGTAGAGCGCGCCGAACACCTGGTTGCCGACCAGGACTGGGACGCACATCACGGTGTTCAGGCCGAGGCGGTCGATGCTCGAGCTGGTCAGGCGCTCGCCGTCGGCGCTGAGGCTGCACACCGAGCGGCGCTCCTCCAGGGCGCCGCGGACGGTGCTGCGGCTGAACTCGCGCAGGCCGCGCCCGCTGCGGATCGTCTTGCCGCCCGCGGCGCGGGCCGCGGTCACGACCAGCTCGTCGTCCTCGTTGGGGACGATCAGGAGCGCGCGGCGGGCGCGCGTCAGGTCGACGACCTGGTCGAGGGCGCGCTTGAGCACCTCCTGGGGGCGGCGCTCGCTCCTCAGCAGGTCGATCGTGTCGAAGATCAGCTTCAGGTTGCGCTGGGTGTTGGCCGAGTCGCCGTCGAAGAGGTTGTCGTAGGGCGTCTGGCGGAAGCCGGTCTTGTCGAGGGCGTCGCGGAACACGACGACCTGGTCGCGCCCGTTGTGCTTGGCGTCGTAGAGGGCCTGGTCGGCGCGCTTGATCAGGACCGCCGCCGAGTCCGCGTGCGAGGGGTAGGTCGCGAGCCCGATCGAGGCCGTGACGGTCAGGCCGACCTCGCCGATCGGGAGGCCCTTGATCCCCTCGGCCACCTTCTCCGCCACGGTCCTGGCCCCGTCGGTGTCGCAGTTGGGGAGGAGCACGAGGAACTCCTCGCCGCCCCAGCGCGAGGCGTAGTCGTCGCGGCGGATCGCGCGCCGGATCCGCTGGGCGACGCGCTTGAGCACCTCGTCGCCCACGTCGTGGCCGTGGGTGTCGTTGATCGTCTTGAAGTGGTCGAGGTCGAGCAGGAGCACGCTGATCGGCTCGCCGTGCTCCTCTGCCTGGCGCATCTCGTCCTCGAAGAGCTGCCGCATGAAGCCGCGGTTGTGCAGCCCGGTCAGGGGGTCGGTGCTGGCCTGATGGTGCAGGCGCGCGTTCTGGAGCGCGATCGCGGCCTGGGCTGCGACCGCCTCGAGCAGCTTCATGTCTGGCTTGTCGAGCTTGCGAATGTCGCTCGTGCTGTCGAGGTAGATCGCGCCCAGGACCCGACTGCGGCGGCGGCGCCTGCGCCGCTCGTCCTTCTTGGGCACGCGCTCGCGCCCGGTCATGCGCCGCGGGGTCAGGAGCGGAATGCAGAGGGCCGACTCCAGGCCCATGGAGATCACGCTCTCGCGCATCGAGAAGCTGGAGTCGGTCGCGGCCAGGCCGGTGCGGAAGGTGATCCGGCGCTCGCGGAGGGCCTCCTCGACCAGGCCGCGGGAGAACTTCCGCTCGTGGTCGTCGAGGTGCTCGTGGTCCATGTAGCGCCCGCGCACCGGCTGGAGCCGGGTCGAGCGGCCCTCGTCGTCGCTGAGCAGGAGCAGGCCGCGCTCGAAGCCGGTGAAGTCGAGGACCTCGTCGAGGATCGTGTCCATCAGTCGGGACAGATCGGGGGCCGAGGCGATGTTCTGGGTCAGGAGGCCCAGGCGCAGCAGGCGGTCCTTGAGGTAGCTGCGGTTCGAGCTGCGGGTGTGGGGCCCGCGCAGGTTGGCCCGACGCGAGGCGCCGCCGCCGCGGCTGCGCCAGGTCGAGTGCTCGATCTCGTCGCTCTCCTCGGCCTCGAGCAGGTCGGAGCCGCCGTTGGTGCTCTCGGCGTCGTCGCGCGCGGGCAGCCAAGCGGTGCCCTGGTCGACGCCGCGCAGGGCCTCCTCGAGGGAGGCGTCGTCGCTGACGTAGACCAGCAGGGTGTCGCCCACCCGGAGCTGGTCCTCGTAGTCGAGGGCCATGGCCGTGACCTGGAGCCCGTTGAGGAAGGTGCCGTTCTTGGAGTTGAGGTCGACGACCCGGTAGCCCTTTCCTCCCGGGAGGGGCTCGATCCGACAGTGGCGGCGCGAGACCTCGAGCCCGTCGAGCTGGAGCTCGTTCTCGGGCTCCCGGCCCATGGTGATGGGCTCGCGCCCCAGGGGCAGCTCTTCCGGCTCGGCACCAGGTCGTAGGACCACGACCAGCTTGGGCATTCCAACTCCGACGAACGAAGGGGCCGGGGGGCCTTCCTTGGCCGTCCGGCTTCGCCTATCGTGCTCCTCCGCCTATGGTCCGCGCAACCCTTGCTCGCACGTCGATCGTGATCGGCCTCTTGGCCCTGTCCGGATGCACTCTCTGGGTGCCGCGCGGGCCGGTCGCCGATTTCTTCCTAAAAGACTACGAGCTCGCGGATTACCAGCCCGACGAGGCGGACTTCGCGCGCGAGGTCCGCCAGGTCGAGCCCTCGGGCAGCAGCAGCGCCCTGGGCGGGCTGGTCGGGACGCTCGCCGGCGGGCGCCGCGGGGCGCAGACGCCCGCCGCCTCGCCGGGCTTCGGCGGCCTGGGCGGCGCCGTCACGGCCAACCTCTACGACCGCGCCCAACGCAGCGAGCCCCTCCCCAAGGAGTTCGAGCTCTTCGCCCTCGCGCTGCCGATCATCGCGACCGACCCCAACCAGGGGCCGACGGTCGGGATGCTGCCCGTGGGGGTGTTCAAGGAGCAGACGCGGATCACCAACATCCTCGCCCCCGACGTGACATACAACGAGATCGCGGGCTACGGGGCGATCTTCCGACTCCGACGCGCCTTCTCCCGGGACGCCGACCTGCTCGTCGACGCCGGCACCTCGACCGAGGGCAACGACGACTACCAGATCCAATACCGCCAACGGCAGGTCGGCCCGAACCGCGCGATCTACTACACGGCCCAGTTCTGGTACACCACCCAGCTCGCCCAGCGCTTCTACGGGATCGGCAACGAGACCGAGGACGACGCCGAGTCGAGCTACGTGTTCCGTCGCACGCTGGCGCGGGGGCTGCTCGGCTTCGAGCTGCCCTTCGACTTCAACGTCGAGCTCAGCGAGCGGATCACAAGCTACAAGGTCGGCCCCGGGCGACTCGATGACGTCGCCAGCACCAAGGCTGCGTTCCCCGACGTGCCGGGCGTCAGCGACGGGCGAATCTCGATCCTGACCCACCGCGTGGCCCTGATCTACGACTCCCGCGATTCGATCACGACGCCGACCCAAGGGATCTTTGGGCGCTTCACCTACGAGCTGAGCGACAGCTCGCTCGGCAGCGACATCGACTTCCAGCGCTTCGGCCTCCAGCTGACCGTCCTGATCCCCAAGTTCAAGAAGAAGCTCACCTCGGTGGTCAACTTCAACGGCTGGATCATGACCGGGGACAAGATCCCCTTCTTCGAGCTGACCCAGCTGGGCGGCAAGAACACGATCCGCGGCTACGGCCAGGGACGCTTCGTCGACCAGAACGGCTACGCGATCAACTTCGAGGAGCGCTGGAACGCGATCCAGTACGAGATCGCCGGCGTGGACATCGTGGTTCAGCTCGCCGGCTTCATCGACGCGGGCCGCGTGTTCGCCGAGGGCGAGCGCTTCAAGTTCAAGGACACCAAGATCGCGGCCGGCGGCGCCGTGCGCGTCGTGGTCCCCGACTCCGAGCTCGTGGCCTCGATCGATATGGGCTTCAGCGACGAGGGCTCAGCCGTGTTCGTCGGCCTGGATTACCCCTTCTAGTTCGGCTCGACGCCTCGCTTGACGGACCCGGGCGCCGCGGTATGATCCGCCCACGACCAGCGGGGGATTAGCTCAGTTGGGAGAGCGTCTGAATGGCATTCAGAAGGTCAGGGGTTCAAGTCCCCTATCCTCCAACCCCATGAGATAGCGCCGGTTAGCAACAGCTAGCCGGCGCCTTTCATTGGTTCGGGATCCTGGGTTCGGGATCCTGGTTTGGGGTCCGGGGTTTGGGGTCCTGGGTTTGGGGTCCTGGGGTTTGGGACCCTGAGGATCCTGAGGTTTGGGTGTCCCGAGTCCCCTAGAGCGCCCGGGGAAGATCAGCTACCCTGTGGTCCGCTCCGAACCACGGAGCCGGAAGGAATTTAGGGAGCCGACATGTCGCGCCACCACCCCCCCCTCCTCGGACTCGTCACGCCCGCCCTCCTCGCCAGCGGAGTGCTGCTCGGCGGCGGGAGCCTCGCCTTCGGCCAAGTCGAGACGGTCAAGGTCGAATACCCCGACGTCGAGAAGAAGCTCGAGGAGCCGGTGACGGTCACCTTCAGTGACACGCCCCTTCACTTCGTGCTCGAAGAGGTCGGCAAGCGCACCGACGGCAACGTGGTGCTCGCCCCAGGGATCAAGCGCTTCGAGACCCGCGTCACGGTCACGGCCTCCAAGGAGCCGCTCCGCGACGTCCTGGACAAGGTGATCTCGCGCTTGCCCGGGGACTGCAAGCGGACCCTGTGGGCCGGCGCGATCGTGATCCACCCCAAGGACCTCGCCCTGCCCGATCCCAAGATCCCGGTCCGGGTCAAGGGCGCGCGGGCCCTGCGTCAGTCCATGAACCTCCAGGTCGTGCGGGCTTCGGTCGGGAGCGTGCTCAAGCGGATCGAGCGCCGCGCCGGGGTCGCGACCAACTTCCCCGCCCGCGTGCGCGCCAGCTTGCTCAAGAGCGGCAGCCGCTTGACCCTGCGCCTCTATCGCCTGCCGGTGCACTACGTGCTCGACATCGTCTGCATGAGCTCGGGCCTGAGCTGGAAGCTCGAGGACGGGCGGCTGGTGTTCGGCCTCGTCGGCGGCGGCGAAGGCGGGGGCGAGGTGGACGTCAACACCCTCAAGTACAACGCCAAGAAGGAGAACCTCAAGCTCGCCGGCCCCATGGTCGACATCGACGAGGTCGTCGGGCGCCTGCGCTCCAGCCGGACCCGCGACGCCGCGACGCGCGAGCTGATCCTGATCGGCAAGGAGACCCTGCCCAAGGTCGCGGCGCTGCTGCGCAAGGACGGGGTCGAGAAGGTCGACGCCGGGACCTGTGACGCCGCGCTGCAGGTGATCGCCCAGATCGGTGATCCCTCCGAATACGACGCCGTGCTCAAGGTCTTCAAGGACGAGGAGCGCTCGGCCGACACCCGGATCGCGGCCGCCGACACCCTGGCCTCGATCCGGCCTGCCCAGGTCGTCAACGACCTGGTCGAGGCCCTCGACAACACGAGCTCGCTGCGCCTGGCCGAGGCCAGCCGTCGCGCGCTGGTCTCGATCGGCGAGCCCGCGGTGGACCGCCTGATCAAGCGCTATCGCCAGGAGCGCGTCGCCGAGCGGCCCAAGCAGGGTGTGCTCTACCGCGCGCTGCTGATCTTCGGCGAGATCAACACCAACGAGACCAAGCGCGAGCTGCTCTATGCGCTCAAGTCCACCAAGGGCGATCGCGCCGTCTCGGTCCGTCACCACGCCGCGATCGGGCTCGGCTTCACCAACGACCCCAAGGTGATCCCCTACTTGATCAAGGCGCTCGAGGGCGAGCGCGACTTCCTGATCAGCAAGTACATCACCCGCTCACTCAGCTGGCTGACCGACGAGCGCCTGCCTCCCGACGGCCGCCGCTGGCGCGCCTGGTGGGAGAACCAGGGCAAGCGTCGCTACTCGGGCGGCGAGTCGGCGGACAAGATCCTCGACCGCCTCGCGGGCGGCGAGATCAAGCTCCAGCTCGACAAGGACGGCTACGCCAAGATCAACGAGTCGCTCGACCAGCGGGTCCAGCGCCTGCTGACGATGCTCGGCAGCGACGACCCCGCCAAGGTCCGCGCGGCCAGCAGCGACCTGGAGGCCCTCGGCAAGGAGGCCTTGCCGGCGCTGCGCAAGGCGGGCGAGAAGAAGGACCTCGCAGGGCGGCGGGCCGCTCGGATCGCGCTGCGGATTCAGGAGCGGCTGACCGAGTAGCGCCCCCCGGAGCGCGGGTGAGCACCCTCTCCTATGTGAGCGCTGCGACTGGCGACGCGTTCCGCGCCCTGCACCTGGGCGAGGACCTGCGTCGCCTGCGTCAGCTCGCGATCCGCTGGTTCATGACCGAGCGCGTCCGCGTGCCGACCAGCGCGCCGGGGCCGGCTTCGCCGGCCGTCGAGCTGGCCCTGCGTCAGCCCGAGCGGAGCCTGGACGTGGCCTTCGGCGCGGCGCTGATCGCCGCCGAGGACCAGCCCGAGCTCGAGCCGGTGCGCGTGATCGAGCAGGTCGAGGAGTGGGCCTCGGAGCTCGAGTTCCGCCTGCGCGCCAAGCCCCGTGAGCCCGAGGCCCGGCTGGCGGCCCTCAACGAGTTCTTCTTCGAGGAGCTCGAGATGATCGCGAGTCCGACGCGCGGCAACTCTCGCTACGACGAAGACCGCCTGGCCGACCTGCTCCTGCCGCACGTGATCCGCCGGCGCCGCGGCCACTGCCTCGGCCTCTCGACGCTCTATCTGGCCCTGGCCCACCGGGTCCGGCTGCCCGTGTTCGGGGTCTCGGCCCCGGGCCACTTCTTCGTGCGCTGGGACGGCGGGGGCCTGCGCCGCAACGTGGAGCTGACCGCTCACGGCGCGGCGCACCCCGACTCCTACTACGTGGAGCGCTTCCAGGTCGAGGCGGACCTGATCAACCGGGGGGTCTACCTGCAGAGCCTCCGGCGCCGCGAAGTCCTGGTCGAGGTGCTCAACAACCGGGCCAACTTCTACTGGGACCGCGGGGACGAGGCCCGGGTCCTGCGCGACCTCGACCGGGTCGTGCAGCTCAGCCACAGCTTCGCCATGGCCTACGTGGGGCGGGGCTTCGTCGGGCTGCACCGCGGGAACCTGCGCGACGCGGAGCAGGACCTCGAGCGGGCGCTCGAGATCGACCCCGGCTGCGCGCGGGCCTGGCTCCTGATCGGCCAGATCGCGCTCCGGCGGGGCGAGCTGACCCAGGCGCTCGAGGCCCTCGACAAGGCCTGGCACCTCGACGACCGCAGCGCGCTGACCGCGACCTACCGCGGCCTGCTCCTGCAGCGTCAGCAGCGCTTCGACGACGCGCTCGAGTGGCACCGCGACGCCCTGCGCCTCGACGCGCGCTGCGCGGTCGCGTGGATTCACCGCGCCCAGGCCCACCGCGGGATCGGCGAGCTGGACCAGGCCCGCCACGCCTACCGCGAGGCCCTCGCGCTCCGCCCCGACAGCCTGCGCGCTCGCGCGGGGCTGCTCCTGCTCGACCGCTCCAGCCCGGACGCGCCGCTCCCCTGGACCGCGCAGCGGGCCTTCAAGCGCGTGTGCCGCGAGTACGAGCGCCGGCTGAGCCGCTCTCCGGACGCCGACGCGCTGCGGGCCGGCTACCTGCGCTTCCTGAGCGAGTCCGAGCTCGACCCCGAGCGCGCGCTCGAGGTCGGCCGGGCCTTGATCCAGCGCAACGAGAGCGTCCACAACCTGGAGCTCTTCGCGCGCGTCCTGAGCGACCAGGGCCGCACCAGCGAGGCCAAGTCCCTGCTCGAGCGCGCGCTCGAGCTCGACGCCGAGCGCGGCGGCCGCTCAGGCCCCCGGCTCAGCTCGCTGCTCGAGCGGCTGCAGGTCTAGGGGGACGGGCCGCGTCAGCCGGAGGGCGAGCGCGGCCAGGTAGCAGCAGGCGGCGTAACCCAGGGCGCAGGCGAGCGGCGCCGGGAGCAGGCCGGGCGAGAAGCGGCCGACGGCCTCGACGAAGGGCGTCAGGTCGGGCCCCGTCAGCAGGCTGAGGGGCCCGAGCACGACCAGGGCCAGCACGAAGGCGGGGGTCAGCGCGCGGAAGAGCTCGCGGCGCGGGCGGGAGCGCGGCCGGCTCCAGGCGCCGAAGGCCCAATAGAGCAGGGCGATCGCGAGCGAGAACCCGGCGCCAGGGATCGACCTCAGGCGCGCGCCCCAGAACTGGGCTCGCGGGCTGGGTCGGACGTCGTCGCCCGCGCCGAGCTCGTCCTCCCCGTCGGGGCCGACCGAGTAGTAGTCGCGGAGCGGCCTGCCCCTGCGCCGCTGCAGGGAGCACAGGCGGTGGCCCCAGGGATCGAGCGCCTCGAAGCGACCGTGGATTCGCCCGTCGGGGAGGGCGTTCAGGGCGCCGCTGCCGGGTCGGGTCGCCGCCTCGGCGACGGCGAGCTCCGGCGCGAGCGCCGCGATCCCGGCGCGCAGGCCGCGGGCGAGCAAGAACACCAGCGCCGCCGCCACGAAGGCGGTCCGCTGTCGAGAGCTCCAGCTGCGCCAGCGCTCCCTCAACGCTCAGTGGCCGTGGTCGTGCGGGATCTCGTCGGCGGTGTGCGAGGGCTCGTCGACGAAGTGCTCGTGCATGTGGCTGTGGCTGTTCGGCCCGTGCGAGTGCTCGTGCAGGTGCCGCGTGGTGGCGGGCTGCGGCTCTTCGCTGGCGCAGCCGAGGAGCAGGGTCAGGGCGAGGGTAGCGATCGCGGCGCGGAGCATGAGGCCTCCTGGTTGGACGCACGAGTTTACGGACTCGCTCGCGCTCCAAGGAGGAATTCCAACATGGAACCGCTACGGCTGTCGCTGATGTCGAATTCGTTCGGACAGAGCCTCTTCAACGCAAAGGCGCCAAGACGCAGAGGCGCAAAGAGCGCCAAGTGTGATCGTGGGCAGGGAGCGGAGGCGCCAAGCCCTCGGCCGCGAGACCCCCCCTCGATCTGCGAGCGCCGCTCCTTGCGTCTCTGCGCCTTTGCGGCTTTGCGTTGAAAGAGCTGTCGGAGCGCCGCTCGAAGCGCACGCACCCTTCACAGGGGCAGGGCCAGTGGTCTCGGCGATAGCCACGCTCCTACCTCTTCAGCAGCTCCTTGGCGATCTCCCGCGCCTGCTGGACGTAGGGCGCCGCGTCGAAGGTGCTGGCCCGGTCGAAGGGCAGGACGACTCGCCCGCGGCTGTCGACGCGCACGATCCGGAAGTAGGGGCCGCCCTCGAACTCGAGCCGGCGCGGAGCGCTGATCGTCTTGCGCTCGCGGTCCTCGAGCCGAATCCAGAGGCCCTTGGCCAGGACCTTGGGCGGGAAGCCGGGCTGGATCGCGGACTTGACCTGGATTCGGATCCGCGAGCCGGGGGACTCCTTGCGGACCCAGGCGCGCAGGGAGTCGAAGGCGCGGGTCGGCTCGAAGCGGACGACGCCGCCGAAGGCGCGGCGAATGCTCGTGCGCTCGGCCTCCTCGACCACGAGGTGGGGGTCGCTGGGCGGGCGGACCACCGGCGCGCTCTTGGGGTCGAGCCCATAGAAGCGGTAGAGGGCGTTGGCGAAGGCGACCTGGCCGTCGTCGCGCAGGATCGCGCCCAGCTCGAGCACGGTGCGCTGGGTCTCTTCGCCGGCGGTCGGGAGCCGGGGGTCGTAGGCGTCGGCGCGGCTGAAGTGGTGCAGGGCCTGGAAGTAGGCGTCCAGGGCGGCGTCCAGGTCGCGCTCCTTGGTGTAGAGCTCGCGGCCGCGGCTGGCGTGGCGCTGCCCCGCGTCGAGGGCCAGCTCGCGCCGCTCCGAGTTGGCGGCCGGGGGCTTGGCGGGCGCCGGCGCGGGAGCCTGGCTGAGCGCGGCGCGAGCGTCCTGGTTGCCGGGGTCGAGGGCCAGGGCCTCGAGGAAGCGGGCCCGCGCGTGCGCCGGATCCCTGGCCGCCTGGGCCTCGCGGACCAGCTCGACCGCGCGGGCGGCGTCGCGCTCGCGCTGGCGGGACGCGGCCTCTTCCTGGCGCTGGGCGAGCAGGCCTGCCTGGGCCTGGTCGAGGAGGGGGCGCGCCTCGTCGGCGCCCTGGGCGTAGGCCTGCAGCAGCTCGGAGCGGGCCTCGGCGAAGCGCTTCCCGGAGAGGTGGCGGCGGCCCTCGCGCAGGTGTCGCTCGGCGCGCTCGCGGCGAGCGCGCTCGTCGGCCGCCCCGCCGCTGGTCGGGGCGCGCGCGGCGCGGGCCAGGCCTGCGCGGGCGCCGGCGTGGTCGGCGACGAGGGCCTGGGCCTGGCG
>CALDQK010000584.1 GCA_937911525.1 uncultured bacterium | reverse complement strand
GTCCACCCCAACGACGAGCGGCGGATCGTGCGCGCGCTCGAGGGGCTCGAGTTGACGGGGCGCCCGCTGAGCAGCTTCCAGGGCAACCTGGGCAGCCCGCGCGAAGACCTCGAGCGGCGCGTGTTCGTGGTCACTCGCGCCCGCGAGGACATGGACGCGCGGATCGACCGGCGCGTCGAGCGCATGATCGAGCGGGGCTGGGTGGAGGAGTGCGAGGCGCTCGCGGCCGACCCGCGGGGCGTCTCACGTGAAGCTGGGCAGGCGCTGGGCTACCCGCAGCTCTTCGGCTGGCTGGCTGAAGGCAAGGTGCGCCCCCTCGAGGAGGTCGTGACCAAGATCCAGACCGTCACGCGGCGCTTCGCGCGCCGTCAGCTGACCTGGATCCGCAACCTGCAGGAGAGCGACCCGACCGTACATGCGATCGAGGTCGCCGGAGGGGAAGAGCCCCTCGGCCACCTCGAAGACGTGTTGCTGAGCTTGGATTAGCTCGAGCCATCCGGCTCGGGCTAGCCAGCCGGCCGGCTATTCCGCGGGATTGCGGTCCAGGCCGAAGAGCACCTTGTCGATGTCCTGGTGCAGCTGCACCAGCTCGTCAATGAACTTGCGGACGTGACGGCGGTTGTGGGCCCAGCTCAGGCTAAAGCAGCCGCTAGCGGTCAGAGCGATCGCGATGGCGGCGGTGTAAACGAGCTTCTTGGTGTTCTTCATGTGCGAGAACCGCTCTTTCCCCCTGTTGTTGGGTCGCGCGCCGACCCAAGTGGGGCACATAGTAGGGACATCGCCCTAAGGGGTCAAGGCCCCGTCGTCCCATACCTTGGGGCGCGTCGACTTCGCTAAGCGATTGTTGCACAAATAATTACGGCGGCCCTCCCCAGCCGCTCTCCTTGAAGCCTCGCTCATCGCGGTGGTAAGATTCGCACCTCGCGGGCCAGACGTCCGTGATCGCTGAGAGGGAAGGGACCCCCCCGAGGATGGACGTCGATACGCTGCGAGCAGGCCTGGAGGCCTACAGCAACGGCCTCGAGCTCGACCGCTACGAGGTCGACCGCGGACTCAAGGCCGAGTCCGAGGCGCGCGCGATTCGCCAGTCCTATCACGAGCTCTTCACCGAGGACGTGCGCTACGTCCTGAACCGCGCGGTCGAGCAGGCCGCGGAGCGCGGCCTCGACGAGGACGTCGCCAGCCTCAAGATCCTCCGCGCCGGCCAGCTCCGCCTGCACGTCGAGCGGGAGCTCTCGCCGATCGACGCGGCGATCTCCCGCCACGGCCGCGTGGTGTGGATCGACCTCAACGACGGCAGCCGCCGCCCCCTGCGCGACATCAAGCTCCTGCTGCGCACGGCCGAGGGCCCCGACCAGCGCAACGAGCTGGCCGAGGCGCGCCGCGAGCAGGCCCGGATCCTGATCCCGCTCATGAGCGAGAAGATCGGAATCGAGCAGGGGATCGCCTCCGCGCTCGGCTACAGCAACCTGGTCGACCTCTACGCGCAGAACACCGGCGTGGACGTCGAGGCCGTCGGTAAGCTCGCCCAGCAGATCCTCGACGACACGCAGGACCTCTACACCGGCGTCATGGGCTGGGCCGTGCGCAAGCGGATCGGGCTGCCCCTCGCCGACGCGCGCCGCTGCGACATCCCCTACGTCCTCGCGGGCCGCTACCTCGACTACGCCGAGGCCTTCACCGCCCAGGACATGCTCAAGGCGACCAAGGCCTTCCTCAGCCGGCTGGGCGTCAAGCTCGGCGCGGGCGGCAACATTCAGACCGAGGTCGAGCGCCCGAGCGCGGGCGCGCCGCCGCGCGCCTACGCCGCGCCGGTCAAGGTCCCGACCGACGTCCGGCTGGTGCTCGAGATCGGCGACGGCCAGCGCGACTGGCAGACCTTCCTCGAGGCGCTCGGCCGCGCGCTCTTCCTCGGGCACATCGGCGCCGACCTGCCCTTCGAGCAGCGCGCGCTCGGCGACCGCTCGCTCGACCTCGCCTACGGCGCGCTGTGGCGTCACCTGCTGCTCGACCCGCAGTGGCTCAAGCGCAGCCTCGAGTTCAGCCGCCCCAAGGACTACTTGATCCAGGCCTACCTCGAGCGCCTCTACGACCTCCGCCTCTGCTGCGGGCGCGTGCTCTACGACCTGGCCCTGCGCCGCGAGGCCAGCGTCGAGGGCATGGAGCAGCGCTACGTCGAGCAAATGCGCGCCGCGATCGGCGTCGAGGTCGACCCCGACCTCTACCTCCACGACGTGCGCACCCCGCTGCACTCGGTGCTCCAGCTGCGCGCTCGCCTCTTCGAGCCCCAGCTGACCCTGCACCTGCTGCACTACTTCGACGACACCTGGTGGGCCAACCCCCGCTGCGGCCCCTTCCTGATCCAGGAGTGGCGCCGCGGCCGCCGCCACAGCGTCGAGGCGCTGGCGGACGACATGGGCTACTCGCTCTCGCCCAAGCCGCTCTTGAAGCTCTTCGAGAAGCATCTCTAGGCTCCAATCGTCCCGTGCTCGTGCCCGTGCCCGGAAAGCGAGGCAAGGAGGAGCTGTCGCAGTCAGCGACAGCTCCTTTGCGCAGTGCGATTCGTGGGCATGACCGTCTCACACAACTGACCACACGCTCGTGAGGCGAGGGCGTCCAGACCTGGCGCTGAAGGGAGGAAAGCAGGAATCAAGGAAGGACAGGAAGGCTGCGGCTGGCGGACGTGCGAAAGCAGTCGCTCGAGAAGCGCTGGCTTCGCTTCTCGCTGCCGAGATCGCAGATCCTGCCGACTTCTCCTCCTTCCTCACTTCTTGCTTTCCTTCCTAAGGCGCCACGCCAAGCCGCCTTCGACCGTCCTCGCGCCGCTCGGAGGCCAGGCCTGAGATCGCGTGGAGTGTTCGGACGGGCACGCGCACGCGCAGGAAGCCGCGCAGCTCTTGGACAGGCCCTAGTCCTCGCCGAGGTCCGGATCGCGCAGGTGGGGAGAGTCGGGGTAGGTCCGCGCGCCCGCCTGGAGCAGCTGGCGGGCCTCGCTGCTGCGCTCGCGGGCGACGAGCGAGCGGGCGGCCTCCGCGCAGAGGAGGGGGTCGCCCAGCCAGCGGGCGCGGTGCTCGTCGAGGAGCTCGTGGGCGCTCGCGCGCTCGTCGAGCAGCCGGAGCAGCCGGGCCGTCCTGCCGATTCGCGAGGGGACCGGGTCCACGCGCAGGCGCTCCCTCATGCTGAGCGCGAGGCGGAGGGCCTCGGCGCGCTGGCCGGCTTCGCGCTGGGCCTCGGCGAGCGCGAGGCGGAGGAGGTCGAAGTCGAGCTGGCGCAGCGCGGCCGCGTAGGTCTGCACGCCGTGGGGGTCCTCGCCCGTGGCGCGGCGGGCGAGCGCCTGCGCGTGCCAGGCCAGGAACACCGCGGGGCGGTTCCAGCGCGGCGGGAGGCCCTCGATCGCGAGGCGGGCGTGCTCGAGGGCTCGCGCGGCCCAGCTCGCGCGCTCGGGGGTGTCGTGCTGGGTGCGCCAGGCGTCGTAGCCAGCGATCAAGGCGTGCAGCTGGGCGCGGATCCGCGGCGAGAGCTGCCCCGCAGCGCGGGTGTCGCGCAGGCGCGCGCGCATGTCCTCGACCTCGCTCGGCGAGGGCGGCGCGTGGGGCTGGGTCAGGTCGGGCGCCGCCAGGAGGAAGAGCATGCTGCGCAGGGCGAGGCTCTCGGGGTAGCGACGCGCGTAGGCCTCGATCCGCTTGGCGAGCGGGCGGATCACCTCGAGCAGCTCCAGGGGCCAGGCCAGGGAGAGCGCGCCGACCAGGAGGTCGAGGTCGACCGCGGGGCCGGCCTCGCCGAAGAGCGCGTCGCGTGCGTACTCGCCGAAGGCGCCGCTCAAGCCGTCGGCCGGCAGGCAGGCGCCCGGGCCGAGCTCGAGCGAGAGGCGCCCGCTCAGGCTGAGGAAGGCGCGCAGGTCGGGGAGCGAGGGGAAGCCCTCGCTGGGGAGCGCCTGGTGGAGGCGCTGGTGGAGCGCCTCCACCACGGGCGGGGGGAGGCCGGCCACGCCGGCCGCGCGCAGGAGCTGCCCCAGGGCCACGAGGGCGGGCGGGGTGCTCAGGACCTGCGCCGCCAGCTCGGGGGCCGCGCTCGCGCAGCCTCGCTCGCAGGGAGCGCGCCAGCTCTCCGCCAGCCCCAGCTCGCCCGCGCGCCCGAGCAGCTCGCCGAGCGCGGCGCCCTCGGCGAGCAGGCGCTCGGGGTCGCTCAAGAGCGCGACCAGCTGCGCGCCCACGCGCTCGCGCAGCAGCGGCGCGAGATCGGCCCGCTCCTCGGGTCCGAGCGCAGCCCAGGCGTCGAGCGCGGGCTTCAGCTCGGCGATCCGGACCCGCAGCACGCGCACCAGCGGCGAGTCGGGCAGGCCCGCCAGCGCGCGCGCGGCGCGCGCCCGGTCGCCGCGCTCTAGCTGGAGGAGCGCGTCGAGCAGGGGGTCGCCGATCTCCTCGACCGCCTCTCCCTGACGCGCGCGGCGCAGCGCCGCGAAGGCGCGCACCCGCGCGGCCAGCGCGGGCGCTCGCGCCTGCGCGAGCGCTGCGAGGGGCGGGGCGGGCAGGGGCTCGTGGCCCAGCAGCGCGGCGGGGGTCTCGCAGCGCACGAGCCACGCGCGCAGCGCGAGGCGCGCCTCCTCCTGCCGCGCGCGGCGGAGCTCGAAGGCGCCGGCCACCAGGAGCGCCAGGCCGACGAGCGCGCCTAGGAGCAGGGCCCCGCGCTGCAGCTGGGGACGGCCGCGGCTCCAGCCCGACTGGAGGCGCTCGCGGACCTCGCCCAGGCTGGGCCGGTCCTGGGGGTCCTTGCTCAGCAGCTCGGCCAGCAGCGCCTCGAGGGCCGGCGGCGCGTCGGGGCGCAGGCGGCGCAGCGGCAGGGGCACCCTCAAGAGCACGGCGCCCAGGAGCTCCTGGAGCGAGTGGCCGTTGACCGGCGGCTCGCCGGTCAGGGCGTGGTAGAGCAGCGCGCCCAGTCCGTAGGCGTCCACGGGCGGCTCGTTGCGCCCCTCGCCGTGGAGCTGCTCCGGGGCGATATAGATCGGCGTGCCGAGGATCGCGCGGCTGGCGGTCAGGCGCAGGGCGCTCTCCTCGAGCCCGAACGCGAGGCCGAAGTCGCTCAGGCGCGGCACGCCGTGCTGGTCGTAGAGCACGTTGTCGGGCTTGAGGTCGCGGTGGAGCACCCCGTGGGCGTGGGCGTGCTCCAGCGCCCCGGCGAGCGCGAGCCCCAGCTCGACGGCCTCCTCCAGCGGGAGGGGCCCGCTCCGCTCGAGGCGCTCGGCGAGGGTGCCGCCGTGGAGCAGCTCCTGGACGAGGTAGGGCCGCTCGCCCTCGAGGGAGGCGCTGTGGACGCGCACCACGTGGGGGTGCGTCAGGCGGG
>CALDQK010000583.1 GCA_937911525.1 uncultured bacterium | reverse complement strand
TCGGCGGAGGTCGAGCAGATCCTGCGCGAGGCGCACGCCGCCGTGGCGCCGGGCCCGCTCTCGCGAGCCGACGCCCTCGAGGCGCTCGAGATCCTCGCGCAGTCGCTCCCGCCCCGGGAGGACCTCCTCGAGTGGGGCCAGACGAGCGGGATCTACGGGGGGGAGCGCGAGCGGGGGGAGTGGGGACCCGGCTGGGCCGAGGCGGTAGCGACTGGCTTGGAGCACGGGGACAGGCTCGTGCGCCTGCGGGCGGCCATGCTCCTGGCCGAGCGCTACGTGGAGCTGCGCCAGCGGCGCGTGACCCAGCTCCCCGACCAAGCCTGGGCCGCGACCGCGGAGGCCTACGCGGCGCACTCCGAGCTGCGCGCGCTCCTCTTGCCCCTGCTGGTGGACGAGCGCTCCCTGCCGCAGGAGGTGGTCACCCTGACCGACTCGGGCCCCTTGCTGATCCCCTCGCTCCCGAGCACGCGCACGCCCGAAGAGCTGCGCGCCCACTTCCGTGACCAGCCGCGCGCGCTCCTGGCGCTCTTGCTCGACGCCTACGCGAGCGACGACGCCTCGCTGCGGCAGTCGGCGCTGACCGAAGCGCGCTGGGTGCTCCCGCGCTACCGGACCCAGGCCTTGGCTGGCGGCGAGTGGGATCCGCGCTTGCGGGCGCTCACCCTGGCGTGTCTCCGCCAAGGCCGGGGCAGCCGCGCGCCGAGGCGGAGCGAGAGCAAGGTCCGCTGGACCCCGATCGCAGAGCTGGCCCTGGGGCTGGGCGTCGAGGAGGGGGCCGATGCCTATCTCCGCTTGGTGCGTAGCGCCTACGAGCGTTACCAGCGCGGCAAGCTGAAGAAGGCCAAGCGCTACAGCCGCCAAGCGCGCCGCTACGCCAAGCGGAACCCGACCCACGCCACCTCGCTGCTCCAGGACGCGCGGCGGGCCCGCCACCAGGCGCGTAACCCCGACTCGAGCTGGATCCGCCGCTACAGCCCCGCGCTGCGCCGCCTTCCGCGGGAGACCCTGCAGCGCTTGCAGCAGCAGGAGCGAAACCATGGTGCCAGCGTCGTGATCGAAGACGCGCTAGGGGGAGGCTCGTGAGCGACCTGAGCCAGCGCTGCCTGGCCGCCGCCGCCCGGGACAGCGAGCGGCCCACGGCGGCGGCCGTGGACGTCTTGCTGCAGGAGGCCGCCGCCTGGGGCGCGAGCGACGTGCACGTCTCGCCGGAGTCCGGCGCCTTCCGAGTTCGCTTCCGCCTGGACGGAGTGCTGAGCGAGGTGGCCTCCCTCCCGCGCGAGCGCCTCCCCCTGCTGGTGCAGCGGATCAAGGTCCTGGCCGGGCTGCTGACCTACCGCAGCGACCGGCCACAGGACGGACGGATCAACGCCGAGGCGACCCCCGCCGGCGTGGAGCTGCGGGTGGCCGTCCTGCCGACGCTGCACGGCGAGAAGGCAGCCCTGCGCCTGCTCGGGCACGCCGGCCCGCGCCGGCTGGAGGAGCTCGACTGGCCGGACCACGCGGCGGAGGCGCTCACGGGGGCCTTGCGCCAGCCGCAGGGGCTGCTGCTCTTCGCCGGGCCGGCGGGCTCGGGCAAGACGACCTCGATCTACGCCGCGCTGCGCGCGCTGGCAGCCTCGGGCGAGCGCGCCTGCGTCACGATCGAGGACCCGATCGAGGCTGCCTTGAGCGGAGTCGATCAGACCGAGGTCGACCGGGGCGCGGGGCTCGGCTTCGCCAACGCGCTGCGCGCCTTGCTGCGCCACGACCCAGAGGTGCTCTTCGTGGGCGAGGTGCGCGACGCCGAGACGGCGCGGACGGCGGTCGAGGCCGGCCTCACCGGCCACCTCGTGCTCACGACGGTCCACGCGGGCGGCGCCTGCGAGGCGCTGCTGCGGCTGCGGGACCTCGGCGTCGAGCCCTACGCGCTGGGGGCCTCGCTCTCGGCGGCCTTCGCCCAGCGCCTGCTGCGCCAGGCCTGCGCCGAGGCCGGACCGCACTCGGGGTGCGCCGCCTGCCGCGGGACGGGATACCGCGGGCGGCTGCCTGTGGTCGAGGTGCTGCGACCGAGCCCTGCCCTGCGCGAGGCGCTGCTCGCGGGCGCGGGGGTGGGCGAGCTGCGCGAGCGCGCGCGCGACACGGGCTGGGAGGACCTGGCGACGCAGGCCGAGGCCTTGCTCGCCAGCGGACGAACGAGCGCCGCCGAGCTGGAGCGCTGCCTCGGGCTGCGGGTGCCTGGGGCAGACGCGGCGCGGAGGCGGAGCGGATGACGCGCTACGAAGCCCGCTGGCTGGACGAGGAGGGCCTCCCGCGCCAGGCGACCCTGGAGGCGCCCTCGCGAGCGGACGCGCTGGAGCAGCTCTCCGAGTCTGCTCAGCGCGGCTTACAGGGCCTGAGCCCGAGCGAGACCCCGCGGCGCCTGGGTGAGCTCGCGCAGGTCTCCGCGTGGCTGGCCGAGCTGACCCGCCGCGGGGTGCCGCTGGGGGAGGCCCTCTCCGCCTGGCAGGGGGACCTCGCGCAGGCTCGCCGAAGCGCGGCCGAGGGGGCCTCCTTGGCGGAGGCGCTGGCGTGCGAGGGCGGGGCCTTCGCGAGCCCGCACGTGCAGACCCTGCTGCGCGCGGCCGAGGGGGAGCTGGTCGCCGAGGGCTTGGCGACCCTGGCCGACGTCTCGAGCGAGCTCGAGCGGGGACGGCGCGTGGTCACGGGCGAGCTCTTCTACCCTGCCCTGGTGGCCAGCCTGGGGGTGCTCTTCATGGCCGGCGTGCTGGCCTTCTGCGCCGAGGTCCTGCCGGACTCGGCCTACGAGATGTGGCGCTTCAAGGTCACCTGGGTGCTGGAGCTCGTGCAGCTGACCCGCGCCTTGCCGTGGCTGCCCTGGCTCGTGGCCGGGGCGCTCCTGGTGGGAGTGTGGGGCCTGACCTGGGCGCTGCCTGGGCGCTGGGCCCGCTCCCTCGGCGGAGCGCGGGGACGCGAGGTGTTCGCGCTCGAGCTGCTGGCGGCCTATTGCCAGCGCGAGGTCCCCATGCAGGAGGCGTGGCCGGCGCTGAGCGCGAGCCTCAGCCTGCCGGTGCAGTCAGAGCTGAGCGAGGGCCAGAGCGTGAGCGAGTCCCTGCGCGCGGCGCAGCTCCTGAGCGAGAGCGAGGCGCTCGGGGTGGCGGCGGCCGAGCGCGCAGGCACGAGCGCGCTGGCCGAAGAGCTGCGCGCCTGCGCGCGCGAGCGCCTCGAGGACGAGGTCCTGCGCGCGCGGCGCCTGGGCTACCTGATCGAGCTGGCCCTCTTCCTCTGCTTGGGCGCTGGTCTGGTCACGCTCACGGCGGGCCTGCTCCCCTTGGTGAACGTATGAGCCC
>CALDQK010000582.1 GCA_937911525.1 uncultured bacterium | reverse complement strand
GCGGGGCCCCCGCCGCGCAAGTCGCTCAAGGAGGCGCTGGCCCTCGCGGGCGAGGCGAGCAACCTGGCGCCGCAGGATCCGAGCGTCGCGCTGGCGCGGGGGCAGCTGCTCCTGCTGGCGGGGTCGCGCGAGGGGGCCGAGCAGAGCCTCGCGCTCGCGATCGAGCACGGCGGCGTCACGCGGGAGGCGCGCGTCGCGCGGGGTGAGCGCGGGCTGCTCGGCCGGGACTGGGTCACCGCCGACGTCGAGTTCGACTCGGCCCTCAGCCTGCGCCAGGGCGGTCGCGCCCTCTGGGGTCGCGGGCGCGCGCGCCTGCGGATCGGCGAGCCGGAGGAGGCGCTCGAGGACGCGCGCCGCGCGGTCGAGCTCGACCCCTACCTCTTCGAGGCGCACCTCCTGATCGCCGAGAGCCTGATCGCGATCGGCGGCGAGGACGCCGGCCCGATCCAGGAGGCGCTGAGCGCCGCGCTGAAGCTGCACCCCAACGAGCCGCGCGCCCTGGCCCTGCGCGCGATCCTGGCCCTGGGGCGCGACCCCGAGCGCCTCGAGCGAGAGAAGGGTCAGCTGACCGAGCTGAGCGCCAAGGCGCGCCGCTCGCTCGACCTCGGCGAGACGCCTGAGGCCTGGGCCGTGATCGCGGTGTGGGCCTGGGCCAGCGACCGCGAGAAGGAAGCCGAGCGCGCGATCGCCGCCGGCTTGAAGCTCGACCCGACCGGCGCGGCGGACTACTGGCTGCATCTGACGCGCGCCCGGATCGCCTACGTGGCGGGGCGCGCCGACGAGCAGCTCTTGAGCGACCTCGACCACGCGCTGAGCGACGAGCCGCGCTCGGTCTTCGTGCGCACCCTGCGGGCCCAGGTCCGCCATCGGGCCGGCGACCTGGCGGGCGCCTGCGACGACGTGGGCTGGGCGATCGACCTCGCGCCCCAGCGCCACGGCCTGCGCCTGCTCCGCGCCCGCTGGCTCTGCGCGGCCGACCCGCCCCAGCTCGGCCAGGCGATCCAGGACTACCGCGCCTACCTGAAGGCGACCCCTGGCGACACGACCGCGCTGGTCGAGCGGGCCGCGGCCTACCACCGCGCCGAGCTCTTCGAGGCCGCCTACGCCGACCTGGCCGCGGCCCGCCAGGCGAAGGTCGAGCCGCGCGCGCCCCTCGGCGACCGGATCGCGGCCGACTACCACTACACCCAGGGCGAGTGGCAGCAGGCCCTCGACGCCTACAAGAAGGTGCTCGCGACCCTGCCCGAGGGCGACGCGGCCCTCCAGGAGCGGATCGCCGAGTGCGAGCGCTACCTGAAGGGGTCGCTGCGCCGGCTCTAGCCTGGATCCTGCACGAGCCCGAGCTTGCGACTCTGTCGGGCTAGGGCGCTGGCCTACTTGAGGTGGCGGTTCATGAGCGCCGCCGCGTAGCCGGCGCCGAAGCCGTTGTCGACGTTGACCACGGTCATGCCGGGCGCGCAGGCGGTCAGCATGCCGGCCAGCGCGGTCAGGCCGCTCAGCGCGGCGCCGTAGCCGACGCTGGTCGGGACGCCGATCACGGGGCGGTCGACCAGGCCCGTGACCACGCTCGGGAGCGCGCCCTCCATGCCGGCCACGACCACGATCACGCCCGCCTCGCGGAGGGTGTCCTGGTGGGCGAGCAGGCGGTGCAGGCCGGCGACGCCCACGTCGCAGAGCAGCTCGCAGCGGCTGCCGAGGGACTCGACCGTGACCTTGGCCTCGGCCGCCACGGGCAGGTCCGAGGTCCCGGCGCACACCACGACCACGGGCTTGGCCGGCGGCTCGGGCTGTTCGCCGCAGCGCAGGACGAGGGTCCGCGCGACCGCGTCGTGGACCACGCCCTCGACCTCGGTCAGCACGGCGTCGGCGTGAGCCTGGTCGACCCGCGTCGCGAGCAGGTTCGCGCCCCGCTCCACGATCGAGCGCGCGATCGCGACGAGCTGCGCGGGGGTCTTGCCCTCGCCGTAGACGACCTCGGGCGCGCCGCAGCGCAGGGCGCGGTGGTGGTCGACCTTGGCGAAGCCCATGTCGCTGAAGGGCAGCTCGCGCAGCTGGCTCAGCCCCTGCTCGACGTCGACTTCGCCCGCCTTGACGCCCTCGAGCAGGGCCCGGATCGCTTCGGGGGTCACGGCTAGCCGACCTGGCTCTTGGAGGACGCGCCCAGGGCGAGCTGGCCGCGGTCGGGCGCCTCGCCCCCGGCCAGGCGGGCGCAGGCCAGGCCGCCGATCATGGCGGCGTTGTCGGTGCAGTAGGCGGGTTCGCAGAGCACGATATCCAGGCCCTTCTTGTCGCCCGCCGCGAGCGCCAGCTCGCGCAGGCGGCCGTTGCGGGCGACGCCGCCGGCCAGGGCCAGGGTCGCCACGTCCTGCTCGAGGGTCGCCTTGACCGCGTGGTCGATCAGGGTCCGGCACACGGACTCCTGGAAGCTCGCGGCCACGTCGGGGATCGAGAGCCCCGGCAGCAGCGGGTCGTCGCGCTTCTTGTTCTGGCCGCGCGTCGCGTAGAGGACCGCCGTCTTGAGCCCGCTGAAGGAGAAGTCGAGCGGGCGGCGCTTGATCCGGCCGCGGGGGAAGTCGAAGGCCTTGGGGTCGCCCTCGCGCGCCGCGCGCTCGATCTCGGGGCCGCCGGGGTAGCCGAGGCCGAGCAGGACCGCGACCTTGTCGAAGGCCTCGCCGGCCGCGTCGTCCACGGTGCGCGCCAGGCGGGTCATGCGGCCCGGGCCCTCGTAACGATAGATCGCGGTGTGCCCGCCGCTGACCAGCAGCGCCACCAGCGGCAGCTCGACCTTGTCGGGGTCGAGGGGGTCGCCGAGGGGAGACATCAGGCAGCCGTAGACGTGCGCCTCGAGGTGGTCGACGGCCAGGAAGGGCAGCCCGCGCGCGACCGCGAAGGCGCGCGCCCAGGAGAGGCCGACCACCAGGCAGTTCACCAGCCCCGGCGCGTAGGTCGCCGCCACCGCGTCGACCTGGTCGGGGGTCCGCTCGGCCTCCTCGAAGGCGCGCCGGGCGACCTCGGCCACGGTCTCGATGTGCATTCGGGCCGCGATATCCGGCACGATCCCGCCGAAGGGCGCGTGGCGAGCGACCTGGGAGTAGACCGCGCTGCTGAGCACGCGCCCGTCCTCGACCAGCGCGACCGCCGTCTCGTCGCAGCTCGACTCCGCCGCCAGGACCAGCACTACTCGCCCTCCGCGGGGGTCTCGCTCTCGACCGGCGCGACGCTGGCCGTGTTGGTCTCGACGGGCGCCACGCCCTGGGCGCTCGTCACGCGGGCCGCGTCCGCCACGGCCTGGGGCAGCTCGGCGCCGAGCTGCTCGACCACGTGGGTGAAGGCTGCGCGCACCTGGGGGTCCTCGAGGTGCAGCTGCTCGGGCACCTCGTGGGCCTCGTTGCGCGCCTTGGCCTTGAGGCGCTCCATTTCGCGGTCCGACTCGGCCCGCGACAGCTCCCAGCGCCTGCGCTGCGCCACGGGGACCTCGAGGTCGGGCAGCAGGCCCCAGCTCTTGTCCTCCGGTCCCAGCTCGCCGCGGTGGATCCGGCGGTTCTTGGGGGTGAAGTAGTACTGCGTCGTGAGCTTGAGCTGGGCCTGGTTGCCGAGCACCGAGAGGATCGTCTGGACCGAGCCCTTGCCGTAGCTGCGGGTCCCCACCAGCGTCGCCGCGCCGTTGTCGGAGAGCGCCCCGCCCAGGACCTCGGACGCGCTGGCGCTGCCGCCGTCGATCAGGACCGCGGTCGGGATCCCCTTCAGGGGCTGCTCCCCGTCGGCGACGGTGTCCTTGTAGGAGCCGTGCTCGCGACTCCAGGTGCGGACCACGACCGCGTTCTTGGGCAGCCAGAGGTTGGCGACCTTGACGGCCTGATCGAGGAAGCCGCCGGGGTTGCCGCGCAGGTCGAGGACGAGGGCCTTCAGCCCCAGGCTCCCCAGCTCCTTCACGGCGGCGCGCACCTCGTCGAGGGTGGCCGAGTTGAAGGCGGTGATCCGCAGGTAGCCGACCCCGAGCTCCTCGTCGAGGAGGCGGGCGCCCTTGACCGAGTGGATCTGGATCTGGGCGCGGGTGACCTCGAGCCGGACCAGTCGCTCTTCCCCCTTGTGCTGCACGTCCAGCTTGACGCTGGTGCCGATCTCGCCCTTGAGCTGCTGGACGGCCTCGGACACGCTTGCGAACTCGCAGGGCTTGCCGTCGACGGCGTGGATCTTGTCGCCGGGGAGCAGGCCCGCCTCCCAGGCCGGAGTGCCCTCGATCGGCGAGATCACGACTACGAGGCCCTCCTCGACCTGGATCCACACGCCCAGGCCGCCGAAGCGGCCGGTGGTGCTCTCCTCGAACTGCTGCAGCTGCTCGGCGGAGATGAACTCGCTGAAGGGGTCGAGGGTGGAGGCCATGCCCTTGAGCGCGCCGTCGAGGAGCTGCCCGGGCTTGGGCGCCTCGACCCAGCGACGCCGGATCAGGTCGCGGACTTCGGCCACCCCGGCCAGGTCCTTGGAGCTCGGCGAGAAGGAGCGCTCGATCCCGAGCAGGCTGCCCTGGTGGGCGACCAGCACCAGGAAGGCGCCGATCACCGCCGCGACCGCCCACTGCTGCGCCGGAGTGTTCACGAAGCTGAGTTTATCCGAGGTGCGGGCGAACGCGACGGAGGGTGTTCCTCCGGAACCACACAGCCCCTGGACCGGGCCAGGGGCTGCGGTGCCGAGAGTCTGGGGGGCGCAGCCCCCCAGGAATCACTGCACGTCGAAGGGCATCCAGGTGGTGGCGCCGCCGCTGGGGTTGACCACGCGGACCTCGTAGTTGCCCACCTGGGGGTAGGCCAGGGTCCACCAGGCTTCGTTGCTCGAGACGCGCATCAGCGGGGTCGGGATCGCGGGGCCGGTGGTGCCAGCGACCCGCATTTCGGCGTAGGCGCCGAGCTCGATGTCGCTGCCGATCACGTGGACGGTGCCCAGGAAGGGGCTGGCGACCTGGCCCTGAATGTTGACCTGCGGGGTCAGGGGCTGGCCGGTCGAGGTGGCCTGGCCGACGGGGATCGTCAGCGACTGGCTGGTCTGGAAGGTCGGGTTGCTGACCTGGATCGTGACGTTGCCGGCCAGCGGCGTGGCGATCGAGAGGCCCGCCAGGCGGTCGTTGACCCAGTTGAGGGGCAGGATCACGGGGGGCAGGCCCTGGACGGTCACGGTGGCCATGCAGCCGGGGTTGAAGTCGTCGCCGTGCAGCCAGAGCGTGCCCGTGAAGTTGGTGTCGAGGGTCGGCGGGTAGACCATGTGCAGGGTCGGGGCCGCGAGGCCGAACAGGCGCTGCACGCCGCCGTCCTTGACCGTGAAGGTGAGCGGGGTCGAGGTCGAGCCGTCGGGGGCGATCACGGTGAACGTGTAGTCGGCGGCGACCGTGAGGTTCACGTAGACGCCGAGGGTCTCCGAGCTGTGGAAGGTCGCGGGCAGGTACTTGGTCGGGACGCCGTTGACCTCGACGTAGATCGTCGAGCCCGGCGCGAAGCGCTCGCCGCTCAGGTAGAGCGTGCCGTTGAAGCCGGTGGTCGGGTCGTAGGGGATCGTGCCGAAGATCTGCGCCTGGGTGCTCGGAGTCGCCGCCCCGCCGGCCGCGGGGGTCGAGCCGCCAGCTGCAGGGGTCGAGCCGCCAGCCGCAGGCGTCGAGCCGCCAGCCGCAGGCGTCGAGCCGGCTGCCACGCTGGTGCTGCCGGGGGTGGCGGCGACCGCGCCGGGAGCGACCGTGGCGCCGCTGGCCGTGGCGCCCAGGGTGCTCCCGATCGCCGCGATCGCGCCGCTGGTCGCAGCCGCGCCGCTGCCGCTCGTGGCCGTCGCGCTCGAGCTGCTGGTGGTCGGCGCCGTGGCGAGGACGTTCACCGCGCCGCTGGGGGCGCTCGCGCCGGCCGAGGTCGAGGCCTTGTTGTCATGACGGGATCCGGTGTTGCAGCCGTTGAGAGCGAGCGCCCCCAGGAGGATCAGGCTCGCGCGCAGGAAGAGGGTCATGTGGGCTCCAGAGGTGCCGGGATCGTGCTGGTGAACGATCGTTCGTTCTTCGTTGGCGCCTGTTCTACTCCTCTCCCGGGGGCGCATCAAGCGATCTTTGTGATTGCTGGGGCGGGCGGCGCTAACTCCAGCAGGGTGCCTACCAAGCGGTTCCAAGAGGCTCCCGATTTCGCACGGGAACGCCCGAGTTGCCCTCGCTATCGTGAGGGCGGTCGAAGTGGGAGGCCCACCGCGTGTCACTGAGCCGAGAGGACGTGATCCTGGGCCGCGCGCTCATGGCGTGGGGCTTGGTGGATCGCAGCGCGCTCTTGTCCTGCGCCGAGGACGTGCGGCGTTGGGCCGCTCACGGTCACGCCGTCAGCCTCGGGCAGGTCCTCGTCCAGCGCCGCCTGCTGACGCCGGTCTACTACCAGGCGATCCTGGCCCGTCTCCACCAGCACTACCTCAACTCGAGCCAGGTCTCGCCGCACGTTCAGCAGGCGACTCAGAACCTGCCGGGCATGACCGACAGCGGTCGCTACACCAAGCGCGTCCAGCGCCCGGACATGGACGCCAGCGCGATCGATCGCGCGGTGGAGTCCTGGGACTCGGTGGCCGAGGGGGTCAACGCCGAGGGCAGCCAGCTCGGCTTCGAGATCGACCTCGGCGAGGAGGCGGTCAAGCCGAAGCGGCGCGAGCGGCGGCCCGACTTCGCGATCCGCAAGAAGCTGGGCGTGGGCCAGGACTCGGACCAGTTTCCGATCGGGGCCTGGGTCGTGCAGGAATACCTGGCTGCGGGCAACTTCGGGCTCGTCTATCGGGTGTTCCACCACACCAGCCAGACCCCCTTCGCCCTCAAGCTGCTCAAGCAGCCCGACCCCAGCGAGGAGGTCAAGCAGCGCTTCGTCCGCGAAGCCCGCACCATGTTCAACCTTCAGCACCGCGCGATCGTGAAGGTCCACGACGCTGGGGTGACGCAGGGTCTCTTGTGGTTCGTGATGGACTTCATGCCGGGCAAGGATCTCAAGCAGATCCTCGCGGACCAAGGCAAGCTGGACCTCCAGGCGGGTCTGGGCGTGATGGAGACGATCTGCGACGCCGTGGCCTACGCCCACTCGCGCGGGATCTTCCACCGCGACCTCAAGCCCGAGAACGTGATCATGCGGCGCGGAATCGAGCCGGTGCTGACCGACTTTGGCCTCGCCAAGGACTCGGGTTCGACCCTCAACCTGACCCGGGAGGGACAGCGGATCGGGACGCCCCTCTACATGGCGCCCGAGCTGCTCATGGACGCCGAGGGCGCGACGGAGCAGAGCGAGGTCTACTCGCTGGGCGCCATGCTCTACGAGGTCCTGACGGGCGAGGTCCCCTACTTCGCCAAGAGCTTGTTCGACCTCGCCGACCTGATCGACGCGGGCAAGCACAAGCCCCTGCGTAAGCTCTGCCCCGAGGCGCCGCGCAAGCTGGAGAAGCTCGTCAAGCGCGCCTTGAGCAAGGATCCGAGCAAGCGACCCCGCGACGCGGGCGAGATGCGGGACGAGCTAAAGACCATGTAAGGCTGCCCGGCACCTCCTGGGGCTCGTCCGAGCCGCAAGGAGTTGTGGGGGCACCTGGCTAACTGCTTCGATCTCGTCCGCTTACGTCGCGCTGCGTCAATCCGCCGCAGGGGACTTAGGCCATCGGTCCTTACAAGATGACCGTCGATTCGGTCGGACCTCTGCGATATACTGCGCGCCTCACGAGGGAGGTGTGAATGAACGCGACCACGGATTCCCCCGACCTGAACAGCTCGAATCGAGCCAATCGAGTTGGCCACCCAGTTGGCGACGACGAGCACTGCGAGCGCTTCGCAGCTCAACGAATTCGAGCGGCCCGACTGGCCAATCGGCCCCAGCCGCACCTGCGCCTCATGAGCCGAGCCCGCTCGGCTGGCGCCGCCCACCGCCGCTGGGAAGAGAGCGCCGAGCAGGAGACGCCCTTCTTCGAGCGTTAGCAGCGAAGCTGAGTCGAAACGACCCCCCGCGCCTGCGCGGGGGGTTTTTCATTGGTTCGCGGTTGGGCAGCCGGCGTCTTCGTCCCATTGCTTTTCGCTCCCTGCTCACGAGGAGGTGGTGAGTAGGAAACCCACTACGGAGGGCGCGACCATCACCTGGACCTGCGCGTCCGCTAGCCGGCGCACGAGGCGCGTTGGTAGCCCTTACACTGGCCCGCCTGAACCCGGGCCCAGCTGGAGGGTATCGAGCCGCGTGAGCAAGGACCTGAGCCTCGCCCAACCCGAGGGCGCCCCCACTAGCGGGGAGAGCAACGCGGAGCACGAGCCGGGGCAGCCCGAGCGCGCCGTCCTGGCGCGGATCGTGCTGACCCTGATCGGCGGCGTGCTGGTGCTCAACGGCTTCTTGGCCCGCGAGCTCTCGATCTACGCCGCCAACGTGGCCGAGGTCAGCGCCGCGATCGGCGCCCTGCTCCTGGCGGCGCCGATCGTGGGGCGCGCGGTCCGCAACCTGGCCGCCGACAAGCTCGACCTCGACGAGCTGATCGCGCTCGCGATCGTGGCGGCCATCGCCTTCGAGGACTTCGTGACCGCCGGCGCGGTCGCCTTCTTCGCCCTGCTCGGCGAGCTGGTCGAGAAGCGCACGGCCCTCGGCGCGCGCGTCGCGATCGAGTCCCTGATCCAAATGACCCCCTCGACCGCGCTCCGGATCGACGAGGCGGGGAACGAGCACGAGGTCGAGGCGACCGAGCTGCAGCCGGGCGACCGGGTCCGCGTTCGTCCCGGCGACAACGTCCCCGCCGACGGCGTGGTGGTCTCGGGGCGCTCGAGCCTGGACGAGGCGAGCATCACGGGCGAGTCGGTCCCCGCCGAGAAGGGCCCGGAGGCCGAGGTCTTCGCGGGCACGGTCAACCTGACCGGCGCGCTCGAGGTCGAGGTCAGCCGCGCCGGCCCCGAGACGACCCTCGGTCGGGTCAAGGAGCTGATCCTCCACGCCGAGCAGACCCGCCCGCCCGTGGCGCGCGTGATCGACCGCTACGTGACCTACTACCTCCCCTTCGTGCTCCTGATCGCGTTCATCATTCTCTTCCTGACCGAGGAGAAGGTCCGCTTCGTGGCCGCGCTGGTGGTCGCTTGCCCCACGGCGCTGGTGCTCGCCACGCCGACGGCCATGGTCGCCGCGCTCTCCTGCGCCGCGCGGCTGGGGATCCTGGTCAAGGACGCCAAGGACCTCGAGGTCGCGAGCAAGCTCAGCGCCGTGCTCTTCGACAAGACGGGCACGCTCACGACCGGCCGGCTCGCCGTGGCGCGCCTGCAGCCGGCGGAGGGGCTCGACCCGGGTGAGGTGCTCCGTTACGCCTGCGCCCTCGCGCGCCGCTCGACCCACCCGGCCTCACGGGCGGTCGTCACGATCGCGGGCGAGGTCGGCGTCGCGCCCCTGGAGCCGGGCGAGGTCGAGGAGCTGGCCGGACTGGGCCTGGTCGGCCAGGTCGACGGCCAGGAGGTCCTGCTCGGCCGGCGCCGGCTGCTCGCCGAGCGTGAGGTGGTGCTCCCGCCCGAGGAGGAGGGCAGCGAGGCGCTCAGCCACCTCTACCTGAGCGTGGGCGGCGAGCTGTGGGGCGTCCTGGGGCTGGAAGACACGGTCCGCGCCCAGGCTGGCCCCGCCGTGCGCGAGCTGCGGGAGCAGGGCGTGCGGCGGATCTCGATCATGACCGGCGACCGCTGGCCGGTGGCCCGCAAGGTCGGCCTCGAGCTCGGCTGCGACGACGTGGCGGCCGAGTGCCTGCCGCACCAGAAGCTCGAGCTGGCCGAGGCCGCCCGGGCGCGCGGCGAGCGGATCGCGGTCGTGGGCGACGGCGTCAACGACGCGCCGGCCCTGGCCGCGGGCGACCTGGGGATCGCCATGGGCGCGGCCGGCTCGGACGTGGCCCTCGGCTCGGCGCGGATCGCGCTCATGAACAACGACCTGCGGCGGATCCCCTTCCTGATCGAGCTCTCGCGCGGGAGCCAGCGCGTGGTCCGCCAGAACCTCGTGGTCGGCGTGGGCCTGCTCGTGATCGGGCTGGCCCTGGCGAGCGCGGGTGTCCTGACGCCGATCATGGCGATCTTGCTGCACAACCTGGGCTCGCTCTTCGTGATCTTCAACTCGGCTCGCTTGATCCGGCTGGGTGAGGAGCTGGGGTATTCCCAGTGAGCGCCCTCAGTCCGGGTCGGCCGCTGATCGAGCTCACCGGAGTCGAGAAGGTCTACCGGGACTTCTGGGGGCGCGCGCGCGTCCGCGCGCTGCACCCGCTCAGCCTGGCCCTGCAGGAGGGCGAGATCGTGGCCCTGCTCGGGCCCAACGGCGCGGGCAAGTCGACCACGATCAAGCTGATCCTGGGCCTGCTCTTCCCGACCCGCGGGCGCGTGCGCGTGTTCGGCGGCTCGCCGCGTGATCCGGCCTGCCGCGCGCGCCTGGGCTATCTGCCCGAGGAGACACGGCTGCACCCCTTCCTGACGCCGCGCGAGACCCTCGACTTCTTCGGGCGACTGCACGGCTTGAGCCGACCCGAGCGCAAGCGGCGCGCGGAGCAGCTGATCGCCATGGTCGGGCTGGGGCGCAACGCCGACCGCCCGGTGGGCGAGTTCTCCAAGGGCATGGCGCGCCGGATCGGGCTGGCGGTCGCGCTCACGAGCGACCCGGACCTCTTGATCCTCGACGAGCCGACCTCGGGCCTCGACCCCCTGGGCACGCGCGAGATCAAGGACCTGATCCTGGCGCTGCGCGGGCGCGGCCGGAGCGTGCTCCTCTCGAGCCACCTCCTGGACGACGTCGAGGACGTGGCCGATCGGATCGCGATCCTCTACGGGGGCAAGCTGCAGCGCACGGGCACGGTGCAGGAGCTGCTCGCGCGGACGGGGCGGCTGCGGGTCGAGCTGGCCGCGGGGGACCGGGATCCGGCCGAGGCGGCGGCCCTGGTCTCGCAGGCCCTGGGCGGCGAGGCGGTCGACGTGTCCGTGCCTTCGGATCGGCTGGAGGACTTCTTCGGTCGCGTGGTCGCGCAGGCCGAGGCCGAGCAGGCCGTCACGGCTGGGGCGACGCGGGGCGGGCCCCTGGCGGAGTTCCTGGGCGGGGTCGGCGGCGCCGCCGAGGGCGAGGGCGCGCCCGTAGCGCGGCGGCCGCTGGTGGAGCCCCAGTCCGAGCCGAAGGCCGAGGAGGAGCCGCCGGCTGCCAAGGCAGGGTTGGCCGGCGTGGTCGTGCGGCAGCTCCGGGTCGAGCCGAGTCCGACGACCGAGGGGCCGAGCCCGACGACCGAGAGGCCGAGCCCGAGCCCGACGACCGAGGGGCCGAGCCCGACGACCGAGGGGCCGAGCCCGACGACCGAGAGGCCGAGCCCGA
>CALDQK010000581.1 GCA_937911525.1 uncultured bacterium | reverse complement strand
GTAGAGCAGGGCCCCCAGCCCGTAGACGTCGGTCGCCGGCGTCGAAGGAGCGCCGGAGCCGCACTGCTCGGGCGCCAGATAGCCGGGCGAGCCGAGGACCTCGCCGGTCTCGGTCAGGCGCTGGCTGCGATCGAGGCGCTTGGCGAGTCCGAAGTCGGTCAGCAGCGGAGCGCCGTCCTGACCGCGGAGGAGGACGTTGCTGGGCTTGACGTCGCGGTGGAGCACTCCCTGGTCGTGGGCGTGGCCGAGGGCCTCGGCCAGGCTCTCCACCAGCTCCGCCGCCTCCCAGGCCGGCAGGGGCCCCTCTCGCGTGAGGCGCTGGGTGAGGTCCTCGCCGGGGATGAGCTCCATGGCCAGCCAGGGGCGCCCGCGCTCGTCCCGCCCCGCGGAATGGACGGCGACCAGGTTGGGGTGCCTGAGCCGTGCCAGCGACTCGCCCTCGAGCACGAAGCGCTCGAGCAGACTGGGCTCGGTGTCGGCGAGGCCCAGGATCAGCTTGAGCGCGACCTCCTGGCCCAGCTGGACGTGTCGCGCGCGGTAGACGACGCCCATCCCGCCGCGACCGAGCTCCTCGAGCAGCTCGTAGGGCCCGACCCTGCGTGCCTGGCCCATGAGCTACTCCCCTGCTCCGTGGAGGGGCCGCGCGGGTGAGATCACAGGGAGGCAGGTTGGGAGCACGAACCAAGGATGACACAGCCTGAGTCGCGGGGAGCCGCCCGCGCCCATGACCTTCCCGAGCAGGCGGGAGCTCGCTGGCGCTGACTACCCAAGTCCTGCCCTCGTTGAAGTCTCCACTCCGGGGACGTGCTAAAACCCTGGGCCGACCGCAGCGAGGAGAGACGCCTGTGTCCGTCGAGTCCCCCGCCGAGCGCCTCGAGCGAATGCGCCGCGAAGCCCAACTGGGCGGCGGCGAGAAGCGAATCGCGGCCCAGCATGACAAGGGAAAGCTGACCGCCCGCGAGCGCGTCGAGCTCCTGTGCGACCCTGGCAGCTTCGAAGAGCTAGACGCCTTCGTCCGCCACGACTGCCGCGACTTCGGCATGGAGGACAAGCGCGTCCTCGGCGACGGCGTGATCACCGGTCACGGCAAGATCGACGGGCGGCGAGCCTTCGTGTTCAGCCAGGACTTCACCGTCCTGGGCGGCTCCCTCTCGGGGGCCTACGCGCGCAAGATCTGCAAGATCATGGACCTGGCCCTCAAGGCCGGCGTGCCGGTGGTCGGCCTGAACGACTCGGGCGGGGCCCGGATCCAGGAGGGCGTCGAGAGCCTGGGCGGCTACGCGGACATCTTCCTGCGCAACACCCTGGCCTCGGGCGTGGTCCCGCAGATCTCGGCGATCCTCGGCCCCTGCGCCGGCGGCGCGGTCTATTCGCCCGCGATCACCGACTTCAACCTGATGGTCGACGACACGAGCTACATGTATGTCACCGGCCCCAGCGTGGTGAAGACCGTCACCAACGAGGAGGTCAGCCACGCCGGCCTCGGCGGCCCCGAGGTCCACTCGCGCACCAGCGGCGTGGTCCACTTCGTGCGCCCCGACGACAGCGCCTGCCTCGACCTGGTCCGCCAGCTCCTCTCCTACCTGCCGAGCAACAACGCCGAGGACCCGCCCCGGGTCGAGGCGCGCGACCCGGCCGGCGAGGCGAGCGAGCTCGACAGCCTGGTCCCCGAGGACCCGAGCAAGCCCTACGACATGCACGACGTGATCACGCGCGTCGTCGACGAGAGCAGCTTCCTCGAGGTCCACGCCGACTACGCCATGAACATCGTGGTCGGCTTCGCGCGGATCGGCGGGCGCAGCGTGGGGATCGTGGGCAACCAGCCCAACAACCTCTCGGGCGTGCTCGACATCGACGCCTCGCTCAAGGCCGCCCGCTTCGTGCGCACCTGCGACTGCTACAACGTGCCGATCGTGACCTTCGTGGACGTGCCCGGCTTCATGCCCGGCCGCGACCAGGAGAACGGCGGGATCATCAAGCACGGCGCCAAGCTGCTCTACGCCTACTGCGAGGCGACCGTGCCCAAGCTGACCGTGATCACGCGCAAGGCCTACGGCGGCGCCTACGACGTCATGGCCAGCAAGCACATCCGCGGCGACCTCAACTACGCCTGGCCCAGCGCGCAGATCGCGGTCATGGGCGCCAAGGGCGCGGTCGAGATCATCTTCCGGCGCGAGATCCAGGCGGCGAGCGACCCCGAGGCCGAGCTCGAGCGCTTGACCCAGGAGTACGAGGAGCGCTTCCTCAACCCCTACTCGGCGGCCGAGCGCGGCTTCCTCGACGCGGTGATCCACCCGCACGAGACGCGCGCCCGCCTGCTGGCCGGCCTCGAGCTGCTCGAGACCAAGCGCGACAAGAACCCGCCCAAGAAGCACGGCAACATTCCCCTCTAGGAGACGGCGATGCCCAAGATCGACACGGTCCTGATCGCCAACCGCGGGGAGATCGCGGTGCGCGTCGTGCGCGCCTGCCGCGAGACCGGCCGCCGCGCGGTGGCCGTCTACAGCGACGCCGACCGCGACGCGCTCCACGTGCGGCTGGCCGACGAGGCGGTCCGCCTCGGCCCGCCCGAGGCGGCCCAGAGCTACCTCGACGTGGACAAGATCATCGCGGCGGCCAAGGCCACCGGCGCCCAGGCGATCCACCCCGGCTACGGCTTCCTGGCCGAGCGCGAGTCCGCTGGCCGCGCGGTCGAGGAGGCAGGGCTGATCTGGATCGGCCCCCGCCCCGAGACGACGGCCAAGCTGGGCGACAAGCTCTCGGCCCGCGCCCTGGCGCGCGAGGCCGGCGTGCCCCTCGCCCCGGGGACCGACCACCCGGTCTCGGTGGACGACGTCGAGGCCGCGGCCGAGGAGGTCGGCTTCCCGCTCCTGCTCAAGGCGACCGGCGGCGGCGGCGGCAAGGGGATCCGCCTCGTGCGCGAGCCCAAGGACCTGAAGGGCGCGCTCGAGCGCGCTCGCGGCGAGGCGCAGAGCGCCTTCGGCAGCGACGCGGTCTACGTCGAGCGCTACGTCTCGCCGGCGCGCCACATCGAGGTCCAGATCCTCGGCGACGGCAAGGGCGACGCGCTGCACCTCGGCGAGCGCGAGTGCTCGCTCCAGCGGCGCCAGCAGAAGGTCGTCGAGGAGACCCCCTCGCCCTTCGTGACGCCCGAGCTGCGGGCCGCCATGGGCGAGGCCGCCGTCTCGCTGGCCAAGTCGGTCAACTACCGCGGCGCGGGGACGGTCGAGTTCCTCGTCGACGCCGAGAGCAACTTCTACTTCCTGGAGGTCAACGCGCGGCTCCAGGTCGAGCACCCCGTCACCGAGTGGGTGACCGGCGTCGACCTCGTGCGCGCCCAGCTCCAGGTCGCCGAGAGCGGGACCCTCCCGCTGACGCAGGAGGAGTGGCAGCCGCGCGGCCACGCGATCGAGCTGCGCGTCAACGCCGAGGACCCCTACAGCGGCTGGACCCCCTCGGTCGGCAAGATCACTGGCCTCCGGATCCCCGCCGGCCCCTTCGTGCGCGTCGACACGGCGCTGCAGGAGGGCGACGAGGTCAGCCCCTACTACGACTCGCTGGTCGCCAAGCTGGCCGTGTGGGGCCGGACCCGCGAGGAGGCGCTCGAGCGCTGGGCCGCGGCGGCGCGGGCCTTCTCGATCAGCGGCGTCTCGACCACGCTCCCGCTGGTGGACCAGCTGATGGCCGACCCGGCCTTCCACGAGGGCGCCTTCCACACCCGCTGGCTCGAGCCCTGGGTGGAGGAGGTCAAGGACCCCCCGCTCAGCGCCGGCCAGCGCGAGCTGACCGCGATCGCGGCCGCGCTCCACGCGCATCAGTCCGCGGCCAGCGCGCCGGTCGTCGCGGCGAGCGGCGGCGGAATGAACCCCTGGGTCGCGGCGGGCCGGCGCAGCCTGCTCGGGGACTGAAGGAGCAGCCATGCGCTACACGGTCGACGTCGAGGGAGAGCGCTACGAGGTCGAGGTCCGCGAGGGCGCGGCCGGGCTCGAGGTCCGCGTGGGCGAGGAGGGCGAGTTCCAGCCCGCGCGCCTGAGCGGCGCCCCGGCCCCGCTCTACCAGCTCGAGTGCGGCACCCGGCGCGCCGCGCTGCGGATCGTGCCCGACCCCTACGAGCCCAACGCCCTGCACATCGCCCACCCGGGCCGGCTCCCGCTCGAGGTCAGCGCCCTCGACCAGCGGACGCTGGCGGCGCAGGCTGGGCGTGCCGCGAGCAAGGCCTCCGGCCCCTCGCTGACCCGCAGCCCCATGCCCGGCGTGATCGTCGAGGTCCGGGTCGAGCCCGGCCAGGAGGTCGCCAAGGGCGACATTCTGCTGATCCTCGAGGCCATGAAGATGCAGAACGAGATCCGCGCCGCGGACGCTGGCGTGGTCTCCGCCGTCCACGTCGCCGCCCACGACACCGTCGGCGGCGGCGACAAGCTGGTCGAGTTCGCGCCGGCCGCGGCCGCGGAGGAGTAGCCGCGCCGAGCGAGAGCCGAGCCGGGAGCACGCTCTGTGCTCCCGGCCCCCGCTGACTCACTGGTCTCGCGAGCGGCGTCTACTCGTCGAGGGCCGACCAGATCGTGTCGTCCGCCCGAGGGTGACTGAACCAGTCTGCGTGCAGGGCGCCGCCCGACTCGGCCCAAGGAACGAACCCGCGGTAGCCGAGGTCGATCGTGCGCCGCTCGGTGGGGTGCCTCCAGACGCCCGCGACCGCGAGCGCCCAGGGATGCCCCCGCGCGGTCTTGAAGGTGTAGTCCGTCCCGACGACCGTCGCGTCCTCGCCCGTCCCGAGCAGCGCTGGGTCGATCGTGTCCGAAGGTTGATAGCCGGGCAAGTGCACCTCGTAGCCGCCCCGTTTGAGGAAGGAGTCGTAGGGTGCGTTGCCCAGCGCCGACGGATCCACGGGGCTGGCAAAGCGAACTCGGACCCTCGTGACCCGACCCGACACGCGAGCCTTGCCCAACTCGGTGTTCGCGAAGGGAGCGCCAGGCAGCACCGTGTGCCCGTCGGCGAACACCTCCACGGTGGCTCGCGAGGTCTGATCGGGGCGGAGCTCCCAGACCTCCTCACTCGCGCCCTCGCCTTGCTGACGCCAGACCCCAGCCACGGCGCTCGGCGCGACCGGGAAGCTGACCCAGAGCGCGTTGTGATAGGCCGCCCCTCGAGCCAGCGGTTCGTAGCGACAGCTGAGCTCGACCAGCTGATTCTGCGCGTTGCGCGCCTCCTCGAAGCTGCAGGCCACGACCAGATCGTTGAAGTCGTAGTCGCCGCGGATCGGCCACTTGTCCTCGAAGGCCAAGGTGGTGCTCGCCGAGGTGACCTTGAAGGCCCGGGTCGGGTCGCTCGGCCAGTCGTCCTGGCTGTCGAACACGCCGTCGCCGTCCGAGTCCACCGGCGTGATCAGGTCCGCGATCCCCGTCGAATCGACGGCGCTCGCTGGCGAGACCCGGACGCTCAAGATCACGTCGTTGAAGTCCTGGTCGCAGCTGCCGTAGTCACGGCGGATGTCTTCGAAGGCGATCACGAAGCGGTCCTGGTCCGGGTCGCGGAGTAGGACCGTCTGACGCTTGAGGTCCGGGTCGCTCGCTGGGTTGAACGCGTCGATCGAGTAGACCGACCAGTTGCGCACCTGAACGTCGTTGCCGGCGCGCCAGCCGTCGGCCGTCAAGTAGAAGCCGATCGTGGTGCCCGCGGGGACCGTGCCGAGGTCGACCGTGTCGCCCATGGCCAGCCCGCCGCCCGAGCCCGAGTAGCTGGAGTTCGGGAAGGCAGCCACGTGCCCGACCTCGGCGGGCGAGGCCGGCGGCGACCCGGTGGGAAAGGTGAAGAAGCCCGTCACGTTGCGGTAGCCGGCGCCCTCGTGGACGAAGGAGATCTGGACCTCAGCCTCCTCCTTCAGCACGAGGTTGCGGGCCACGGCCTGCGCGAGGAGCTTGGGTCGCGAAACGGGCAGGGGCTGACCCTCGGGGAGCGAGGCCACGACCTCCTGGGTGAAGGTCTGGCTGTAGGTCTCGCGCTCGGGGAGCACGACGGGCTTGCCCATGGAGTCGGGCACGCTGAGCAGGTAGGGGTCGTCGGGCGCGCCCCTGCCCGAGATCGGGGTCGGCTGCGCCGCGAGAGGAGCCGCCGCCGCGAGGAGCAGGGCAGCGATCGGGCCAAGGCGGCTCACTGCGCACCCCCGAAGCGGATCGCCACGCTGTCGCTGAGGGCGATCGTTTGCGCAGCTTGGATCCCGATCGTGGCCAACTCGAAGCGCAGCTCCTTCACGGCGCTGCTGACCTGAAGCACGCCGGTCAGCGCGCCCTGGGCGTCGGTGAGGCCCTTGTAGACGACCTCGTCGCCGACCCGGATCTGCAGGAGCGTGTTGGCGACCGGGCTCGCGTCCGTGAAGGCCGCCTTGACGTCGAAGGCTACGCTGCGCACCGTCGCGAAGTCGAAGTCCGCTGGGATCTCGGCCAGTTCGAAGGCCTTGCTCGGGGCCAGCTCGCTGGTCAGGGGCGCTTCGCTGGTGCTGGTGAGGGGCGCCACGGGGGTCGTGGTTCCGCCCGTGCTTCCTCCGCCCGGGAAGGCGGGCACGGGGTCGGTGGGCGGGATCGGGTCGGCGACGAAGCCGCCGGAGCTGGGCGTCGAGGGAGTGCTCGATCCGCCGCCGCCGCCGCCGCCGCCGCTGCAGCCGGCGAACACTGTTCCGAGAGAGAGCGCGAGCAAGGTGCTCGTGAGCAGACGGTGCATGAGGGTCTCCTGGGGTGTGGGCCAGACCTGAATCAAAGCGCCTGCCAAACCCAAACCCTGTGCTGCGAACGCGACGCGCAGCGCGCGCGCCAGGCTGAGAGAGCGCGCCTCAACCTGAGAGCCCCGACTCTCTCCCCGCGCGCGGCGCGCTCGGGGCGGGCCAAAACACGAGCGCGGACGCCGCACGCTGTGCGGCGCCCGCGCGAGGAGAGTCAGGGGCTGGAGGAGCTAGGCGCTGAGCGCGCGCCGCCACGCGCTGTTGCGACCGGAGGGCCGCGCGCTGAGCTCGGCGTAGAGCTCGGCGAGCGAGTCGACGACCCGCGCCCAGTCGTGGCGAGCGGCCACCCGGGCCGCGCCCTCTTTGCGGAGGGACGCGGCCAGGGCCGGGCGCTCGAGGAGCTCGCGCAGGCGCTGCGCGAGCAGCTCAGGACGATGGAGGGGAACGAGCAGGCCGGCCTCGTCCTCACCGATCAGGTCGATCAGGCCGCCGGTTCGGCTCGCGATCACGGGGACCTCGCTGGCCCAGCCCTCGAGCGCGACGATCCCGAAGGGCTCGTGGCGCGAGGGGACGAGGAGCGCGCTCGCGTCGCGGTAGGCGGCGCGCAGCGTGTCCGAGCCGGGCGAGAGGCCGCCCAGCTGCTCGACGCAGTCGGCGACCCCGGCCTCGCGGGCCTGAGCGCTCAGCTGCTCAGCGAAGCTGGCCTGGGTCGGGCTGCCGATCATGAGCAGCTGCAGCTGGGGGTAGTCGCGCCGCAGCCCGGCGACCAGGGGGATCAGGCTGTCCTGCCCCTTCTGCGGATCGATCCGCCCCACGCAGAGCAGCTTGGGGAAGGCGTCGGCGCGGAAGGGGCTGGCCTCGGCGGAGACCGGCGCGCGCCAGCGCGCCAGGTCGAGGCCGTGGGCCATGTGGACCACACGCGTCCCCGGCAGCGCTTCGCGGCAGGCGTCGGCCTCGGCCCGACTGAAGGCGAGCACCGCGGCGGCGTCGGCGAGCACCCGCCGCGCGCCGAAGAACGCGCCCAGCGGTTTGCCGAGGTCGATCGTGCCGCGCAGCGGCTCGCTGAAGATCGCGGCCTGCTGGGGCGGGATCGTAAAGCGCCCGCCGTGCAGGCTGACCAGGTAGGGAATGCCGCGGGCTCGGCAGGCCATGCGGACCATTCCCCCCAGGCGACCCGCGGTGTGCAGGTGCACCACGTCGGGCCGGGGCATGGTCAGCAGCCGGCGGAGGAGCGGCCAGGAGACGAGGTTGCCGCCCGCGTTGTCGAGCGCGGCGCGGGCTCGAGCGGAGAGGCCCAGGTAGGGGTAGTCGTAGCGGAAGCGCTCCACCGCGAGCCCCGCGACCTCGACCTGGCCGGGGGCGCCGAGGGCGGCGCTGGCGAGGACCGAGACCTCGTGGCCGCGGCTGGCCAGGCGGGCGCCGGTCTCGGCGACGACCGTCTCGGTGCCGCCCCAGTGGGCGGGGTCGAAGCGGCGGCAGACGTTCACGATCTTCACGAGGGCTCCTTCCGGTGGGCGCGCACACTCGCGGGGCGCCCCAGCACGATCGCGCCCGCAGGCACGTCTTCGATCACCCACGCGCCGGCGCCCACGATCGCGCCGGCGCCGATGCGAACTCCGGGCGCGATCTCGGCGCGCATGCCGATCCACACGTCGTCGCCGACCTCGATCGGCTCCTCCGGCGTGGCCTCGAGCTGCGCGCCCGCCGCGATCAGGGCGTCGGCCCCGATCCGCAGGGGCCCGCGCAGACGGCAGTCGGGGCCGACGAAGCCGTCGGGGCCGAGCTCGAGCGGCCCCTCGCGGGCGTCGAGGAGCGCCCGCTCGCGCAGCACCGTGCGCGCGCCGACCTCGACCGGGCCCGCCATGTCGACCGCCTCGCAGCGGAGGTAGGGGGCCTGGTTCAGGCGAGCGCGGATCCAGGCCAGGGCGGCGGCCCTGATCACAGCGCCAGCTCGGGCTGAGGGCGGGTCCGGCGCTCGAGCGCGGCCCGCAGCAGGCGGCGAGCGATGAAGAGCAGGGTCAGCGCGATCAGGATCACGTCGTAGCCGGCGCTGCGGTGGCGCAGGTAGTGACGCTCGGCCTCGAAGCGCAGGCGCCAGTCGCGGATCAGGTCCTCGCCGACGCCGTTGTCGACCACGGTCACCTGAGCGAGGTTGGTCAGGCCTGGCTTGACCTGGTGGCGCGCGGAGAAGCCGGGGATCTTCTCGCTCAGCTCGTCTTCGAGCGCGATCGGCAGCGGGCGCGGGCCGACCAGCGCCATCTCGCCGCGGGCGACGTTGATCAGCTGGGGCAGCTCGTCGAGCTTGAGCTCGCGCAGCACCCGGCCGATCGGCGTGATCGCCACGTTGTCCTGGCGGACGCCGAGGGCCGTGCCCCGCTCGCTCCCCACGCTCAGGGTGCGGACCTTGAGCACCGTGATCGGCTCGCCGTCGAGGCCGCGGCGCTGCTGGCGGAACAGGAAGGGTCCGGGTGAGGTGGCGCGCACCAGCACGTAGAGGATCACGAAGAGCGGGCTGAGCACGACCAGCGCGATCACGGCCAGGGCTCGCTGAGTGAGCTCCCAGATCACTTGGCCCCCTCCGCCACCTCGGCGATGTCCAGGCGGCGATTCCACTCGCGCAGGAGCGAGCGGATCTCGCTGATCGCGCCCCGCAGGCCCCCGCTCGGGCGGGCCTCCTGAGCCTTGAGGAAGGAGCCGACGATCTCGAGCACCTGCTCCATTTCGCCCGGATCGCTCTTGTCGCAGGCCCCGTTGCAGCCGGCGTTGATCAAGGCTCGCAAGGTGCTCGCCGAGAGGGTGGCTGAGAAGGCGACCACCAGCGCCTCGGGGTGCTCAGCGCGGATTCGTCGCGCCAGCTCGATCGCCCGAGCCCGGTGGTGGAACTCGTTGTCGAGCAGGTAGACGTCGAAGGAGCCGCTGAGGTCGTCTGGGTCTTGCCTCAGCTCGAGCTCGAGCTCGGGGAAGCGGTGGTTGAGGTGGCTCTCCAGCAGGCGGAGGGCCCAGGGGTCGTCGTCGAGGAGGAGTGCGCGGTAGGTCATGACAGCCTGTTGAGCAAAGAGGTGGCCAGGTGGAGTTCGACGTAAGTGACGCGGCGAAGTGCGAGCGCGTCCTGCCCCTCGCTCAGGCTGAGAGTGGACGCGCCCTCGATTCGAGAGACGCTCACGCTGCGTCTCGGCGGACGCCGTAGAGCAAGCCGTAGCCCCGCTCGCCGGTGGGGAACACCTGCAGGTCGTGAGTCGGGCTGAGCACCTGCTCGAGGAGCGCGAGGGTCCCGGGCGCGAGGTTGTCGTGGTACTCGAGGGCCACCTGGCGCAGGCCCAGCAGGGTGCTCGGGCGAGCGTTCCCGAAGGCGTCGCGCTCCGCGCCCTCGATGTCCATCTTGAGGAAGCCGACCTCGCCCCCAGCGTCTGCGACCACGTCGTCGAGGGTCACCATGGGCACAGCGTCGTGCGCGTCGGCCTCGGCGGCCACGGCGCGATGATCGATCGAGCGCTCGCTGGAGGCGGCCTCGAGCCGGACCCTCCCGCGGGTTCCGCCGATCGCGCAGCGCTTGGCTTCGATTCGCCGCTCCAACCCGTAGCTGCGCAGGTTCTCCTGCAGGCAGGCGTAGTTCTCGGCCATGGGCTCGTAGGCCAGGATCCGCACGTCGTCCACGCGCTGGGCGACGCGGATCGAGAACAGCCCGACGTGGGCCCCGGCGTCGACCACGACCTCACCCGGCCGCAGCAGGCCGAGGTCGTCGTAGCAGCCCTCGTGCCAGACCTCGAGCAGGGTCCCGACCAGGCCGCCGCGCTCGGGCGGGTGGCGCAGGGTGCGCCCGCTCCACTCGACCGCCTCGCCCAGGGGCTGGCCGCGGCGATAGGACTGGATCAAGGCCCCCGCGTTGCGGAAGCGGCGGGCGAGGTAGAGGTAGCGGTTCAGGTTGGCGAGCTTCATTGGATCTCCGGTGGGGCAGCGAGGGCGGGGGCAGGGGCAGGGGCAGGGAGGAAGGAGCCTGGCGCTGGCACGCGGCGCAGCGCGCTCAGGCGGGCCATGGCGCCAGCCATGGTGGTGAGCTGGAAGAGCACCTGGGGCTTACGCATCGCCCACTCGTAGAGGTGCTGGAGGTGGCAGAGGCCGTAGCCGACCGTCAGGCCGAGGGCGACGTGGGCGACCCAGTCGTCCTGGGCGGTCAGCAAGGCCTGCACCCCGACCAGGAGCCAGGTGAGGACGATCGCGACCAGGAGCAGGAGCCCCGGCCAGCCGAGCTCGGCGCCCGTGAGCCAGTAGACGTGGTGCACGATCGTGCGGTCGCCCTCCTCGATGTCGAGGCCGTAGCCGTAGTCGAGGTAGTGGACGTAGTGGTTGAGGCCCTTCCCGGTCAGGGGGGCGTCGCGGAGCATCTGCTTGGCGGCCTCGTTGGCGCGGTCGCGCGACTCCTTGGAGGAAGCAGGGGCCTCCTTGAAGCGCTTGATCACGCCATCGGCGATCTTGATCGCGAGCGGCGTGACCGCGAGCCCGCCGCAGACCACGAGGATCGCGACCCGCCGCACGACCTGGATCCGACCGAGCACGAGCCCACGCAGGAACATGAAGCCGAGCACGGCGCCGGTCCCCAGCCCGAGCAGGGCCAGGCTGGCGCGGGAGCGGGT
>CALDQK010000580.1 GCA_937911525.1 uncultured bacterium | reverse complement strand
CGAAGCGAAGCTGAGCGCAAGTCGCGCAGCTGAGCGAAGCGAAGCTGAGCGGTCCCGGCCCCCGGCCCCGGCCCCGGGCCCCTGGCCCTGGCCCCGGCCCCGGGCCCCTGGCCCTGGCCCCCTGGCCCTGGCCCCGGCCCCGGCCCCTGGCCCCTGGCCCCGGCCCCGGTCCCGGCTTCCGGTCCCGGCTCCCGGCTCCCGGCTCCCGGCTCCCGGTCCCTGGCTCCGGTCCCAGGCTCCGGCCCCGGCCCCGGTCCCAGGCCCCGGCCCCCGGCCCCCGGCCCCCGGCCCCCGGCCCCCGGTTCCCGGCCCCCGTCCCCTGTAGCCAAACGGATTCGTCTCACCCAGAACCTGCGACCCGGACGATTCTTACGACCCCGCCGACCACCAGATAAGGACCTAGAGCGAATGGATGGGCGATTGCAAAGGGGACCCCCGGGAGAGCCCCCGGAGCCTCTATGCCACCACTCAACGTCGGATTCCTCTCACGAGGAGTCCTCCTGTCCTTGCTCGCGTTCGCGACCCCCGCGTTCGCGCAGCCAGCTCCCGTCGCCAGCGGATCGCTGAACGTCGCCCCCGTGGCGAGCGCCAACGCGGCGCCCCTCGGCAGCTACGTCATGCACGGCCGCGACACCCTCGGGCAGCCCTACCGGGGCAGCGCCCGGATCGAGCTCGGCCAGGCCGGCCTGACCCTCGTGCGTGAGCGCGACGGGACGGCCTCGGTCCACACCGGCCAGGGCGTCGCCCTGCGGCGCTGGGGCTTCAGCGCCCTCGACACGCCTGGGCCCGCGGGAACGCGGACCTGGGCGCGGGTGACCGCTTCCCTGCTCAACCTGCGCGAAGGTCCCGGCGGCGATCACCCGGTCAAGTCCAAGGCCGTGCGCGGCGCGGCCCTGCTCGTCGTCGGTCAGTCCGGCGTGTGGCGCGAGGTGCTCGACCGCGACGGGCGCAAGCGCTGGACGCACGGCGGCTACCTGAGCTACGAGACCCGCGAGGTCGACGGCGCGGCCGAGGTCGTGGTCGTGCAGGACCCGCGCGGGGCCTGGGCGATCCAGTTCCAGGGCACCCTGCCGGGCGTCGTCGAGCGCTTCGAGACGCGCAGCAACGCGCTGGTCTTCCTGGGCATGGGCGTGGGCGCGACCCACGAGGTCTGGGACCTGCGCAGCGTGCAGGGCGTCGACGTCTACCCGATCACCGACAGCGAAGAGGACGGAGTCGCCGAGGTCCTCGGCCACACCCGCGACTTCGATGAGCCCAACGACCTCGAGGGCTTCCTCGACGACCTCGGGCTGAGCGGCGAGCCGCGCGAGCAGGTCAAGGAGGCGATCTCGAGCCTCGGCACCGACGCCAAGGACGAGTGCGCCCGGCTGGCGGTCGTCTTCTACGAGGCCGAGCGCGGGGATCGGACCCTCGAGCGCCTGATCCTCTCGGGTCACTGCGTGGGCACCTCGGTGTGGGGCGACGACAACGGCTCGCTGCGCTTCACCTCGGTCGAGAAGCTGTGCGAGGCCTTCCCCAACGCCGCGCGCCAGCTCGAAGACCTCATGATCGCCGGCTGCTACAGCCAGAGCCTGCGGCAGGTCGACAAGTGGCGCGCCCGCTTCCCCAACTTGCACACCTTCTGGGCCTACGGCAGCTCGGCGCCCGGCTCCTGGACCGGCGCCACGATCCACAACGCGCTCTGGGAGGAGGCGACCCGCGGCCACGAGCCTGGGCTCGTCTCCCGCGTGATCGCGATCGGGACCCGCAAGGGCGAGAACGTGGCCACCTGGAACTCGGTGATCGGCTACGAGGGCGACGCGCCGCTGCGCGATCGGTCCGAGGTCGAGGCCGACCTCGCGGCCAGCCAGCCCGTCGTCGACGAGTTCGCCGCCGGGGACCGCGAGGTCGAGGACACGCAGACCGGCCCCCTGCGCGACCACTACCGCCTGGTCCAGGAGATCCTGGGCAACCGCGACGTGCGGGGCGCGGAGCGCGAGCGCTACGAGCGGGCCCGCGACTTCACGATCCGGCTGATCTTCTACGACCACCCGGTGCGCGAGCGCTTCCAGCAGGCCTACGCCGAGGAGCTCGCCGCTGGGTATCGCGACCTCGGCCTGCCGCAGGCGCCCGACTTCGCGACCCTCGGTCGCAAGGACGCCCTGGCCGAGATCGAGGCCTACAAGGCCGCCCTCGACGCCGCCCCCCGGCCCAGCGCGGCCGCGCGGCGAGCGTGGACCCTCCTCAGCGACGGTCTGCGTGACCTGAAGATCGAGGTCGTCCCGAACGAGTGGGTCTAGGGGGTCACGCACTCAGGGGGCGAGGGAGAGAGCGCCCCCTGAGTGACCTCACCCGTCGAGCAGACGCCGCACCTGCCGGAGCAGGGAGCCGCTGCTGTAGGGCTTCTGGATCAGGGAGCGCTGCGGGTCCGCGAAGAAGTCCGTGGTCAGCTCGCCCGCGTCGTAGCCCGTGGTGAAGATCGTGGGCGGCGCCTTTCCGCTCTTCTCGATCTCGGCGTAGAGCGCGACTCCGCCCAGCTTGGGCATCACCACGTCGGTCACGATCAGGTCGACCTGGCCCGCGGCGCCGCGATAGATCTCGAGGGCCTCGGCGCCGTCGCGGGCCGCGAGGACTTGGTAGCCGAAGCGCCCCAGCTGGGAGGCGGCCACGCGCCGCACGAAGGGGTCGTCCTCGACGAGGAGCACGGTCTCGTCGCCGGCGACCAGCAGGGGGGCGGGGTCCTCGCCCTCCTGCTCGCCGTGGTAGACGGGGAGCGAGACCTCGACCCGCGTGCCGCGGCCAGGCTCGCTCTCGATCCGCAGGCGTCCGCCGGCGCCCTCGACGCTGCGCTTGACCAGCGAGAGCCCCAGCCCCGTGCCCCTGCCGGGCGGCTTGGTGGTGAAGAAGAGCTCCGTCGCGCGCGCTAGCCGCTCGGGGGTCATTCCCTCGCCTTCGTCCTCGATCGTGACCTCGACCTGGTCTCCCGCGTCCTTCAGCAGCCGGCAGCGCAGGGTGATCGTGCCGCCCTGGGGCATCGCGTCGGCGGCGTTGTTGCACAGGTTGACGATCGCCTGCTGGAAGTCGACGGGCGACATGTAGACGTAGGCCTCGGGCACCTCGCTCTCGAAGCGCACCGGGCAGTCCTCGCGGATGGCGCGCCGCAGGAGCGCCAGGGCGGCCTCGATCTCCTGGACCACGTCGATCCTGCGCCGTTGGCGGACCTCCTGGCGGGAGAAGACCAGCAGGCGGTGGGTCAGGTCAGCCGCCCGGGTCACGCAGGTGCTGATCTCCGAGGTGAGGGTCTGGGCCTCTTCGGTCAGCTCCTCCCGCTTGAGCAGCTCGCTCAAGCCGAGGACCGCCTGGAGCACGTTGTTGAAGTCGTGAGCGACCCCGCCGGCCATGGTCCCCAGCGTCTCGAGCTTCTGCAGGTCTCGGATCCTCCGCTCCGCCTCCTCGAGGTCCTTCAGCTCGCGGAGACGCTCGAACCCGGCCTGGAGCGCGTCCCTCGCCGCTCGCGCCAGCTCCACGTCCGCCGGAGGCGGCTCCACGACTCGCTCGCGATACTCGAAGGCCAGGATCTTGAGCAGCTTCCCCTCGGAGCGGATCGGCAACAGGATCACGCTCAGGGAGCCTTGCGCGCGCAGAGTCTCGCGCAGCCCAGGGAAGTCCGCTGCGTCCGGGTCTTGCCGGAGGGGGAGCACCTCGCCTGCGCGCAGCGCCGCGAAGGCCGCGCGGACCTCGCTCTCGAGGTAGCGGCCCCCGATCAGCGAGGAGACGCCGGCCTGGCGCCACTCGAGCTCGGCCTCGGCGAAGCCAGCCTCCTCCTCGTAGCGAAAGGCGACGCCGCGCTGCGCGGCCAGGCGCTCGCAGACCTGCCCCAGGAAGCCCACCGCGGCGGGCGAGAACTCGGCCGGGGTGGCGCGGAGCATGGGCACTGCCCAGGTGATCATGTGCGCGTCGGTGGCTATGGCGGGCGCCTCTCGAGCGTATGGGCCAGGGTTGGCTCACAACCTAGCCAATGCTCCAGTCCGGTCGCCAGTAGATCTCGGCGGCGGAGCTCAGCCCCCCAGGCGAGCGAGGGCCTCGCGGGCGGCGGCGGCGGCGCGCTCCTCGCCGGGTTGGCTGCCGTAGCGCTCCAGGTAGAGGCGCCAGGCTGCCCGCGCCGGCTCGCGCTGGCCGGCGAGCTCCAGGGTTCGCGCGCGGTCCATGGCGGCCTTGGCCCCTTGCTCGGGCCAGGTCTCGAGGACGTAGTCGTGCAGGCGGAGCGCGGTGATCCAGCCGGCTTCGCCGGCGTCGGCGGGGTCCCCGCCGGCGAAGGAGCGGCGCGCCAGCACACGCGCCGCGCCGAGGATCGCGCGCCGCCAGCCTGGCTTGGGGCCTGCTGCGCGGCGGAAGGCCTCCAGCGCCTCGTCCAGGCGACCGAGCTCCTCCAGCAGGAGGCCGAAGCGATAGGCCGCCTTGGGCGAGGGGTGGACCTCCAGCAGGCGGCGGTAGAGCTGCTCGGCGCGGGCCGCGTCGCGGGGGCGAGCCTCGGGGCCGTCCGGCTCGGCGTAGTGCTTGGCCAGGTTGGCCAGCGCGATGTAGTTGTCGGGGTCGCGGGCTAGCACGCGCGACCAGAGGGAGCCCGGGCCGCGGAAGGCGCGGGCCCAGGCGCTGCAGCGCTGGCTCGCGGGCAGCGAGAGCGCGGCGAGGACCAGGCCCAGGGCGAGGTGGGCGCGCGCCCCGGCCAGGCGGCGCGCGAGGGTGGCGGCGGCGACGCCTGCCAGCAGGCAGAGCCCGACCGAGGGCAGGTAGAGGTAGCGCTCGGCGTAGAGGATTCCGGTCGGGACGATGTTCAAGAAGGGGGCCAGGGTCAGCGGGATCCAGAGCGCCAGGAAGCCCAGCGCCGGGCGTCGGCGGCAGAGCCAGAGCGTCCCCGCCCAGGCGGCCGCGCACACGAGCAGGGCCCGCAGCACGGGGCCGCTCGCCTCGAGCCGGTAGGGTTCCGTCGTGAACACGCGCTGGTCGAGGGGGAGCACGAGCCGGCGCAGGTAGAGCTCGACCACGGCGGCGTCGGTGAAGAGGAGCGCCTTCCACACCGGCTCCGGGTGGCGCTCGACGACCGAGCTCCCCGCGCCCAAGGTCTGGTCGTAGCTGGCCAGGAGCCAGGTGTAGCCCTTGACGAAGCCGGCGCTGAGGAGCACGAAGGGCAGCGCAGCCAGGGCTCGCTCGCGCAGGGGGCGGCGCGGTCCGAGCAGCAGGTCCGCGGCGCAGAGCACGAGGGGCAGGCTGACGACGCTCGCCTTGGCGCCGAGCGAGAGCACGAAGAGCGCGAGCGTCGTCAGGTAGGAGCGGCGCCGCGCCGCCCCCTCAGCGGCGAGGTAGTCCAGCCAGGAGCAGGCCGCCAGCAGGTAGAGCGCTCCCGAGAGCACGTCCTTGCGCCCCGAGAGCCAGACCACGGACTCGGCGTGGATCGGGTGGAGGGCGAACAGGAGCGCGCCGGCCAGGGCGGCGGCGCGGGCGCTGGCGGCGGGCAGCTCGGCGCGGGCGAGCACGCGCTCGCCCAGGCTGAGCACCGCCAGCGAGGTCGCGCCGTGCAAGAGGAGGTTGATCGCGACGAAGCCGGGGGCCCAGGGGCCGTGAAGGGTGAAGTTCAGCCAGTAGGTCAGGTCCCGCAGCGGGAGGGGCTCTTCACGGAAGGGGAAGGGCGAGAGGCACCGCCAGAGCCCCGCCAGGCTGGCGTCCTGGAGGAAGGGCTGGCCGAGGATCACGCGTCCGTCGTCGAAGTCGAGGAAGGGGTTGGGCAGGGCCAGCGCGAAGGCGAGCGCGCCCACGAGAAGCACCAGGAGCCGAGGGTGGGTCACCTCCGGGCTGCCCGGGTATCTTGCTCGGCATGTACCAGGGCCAAAGCGTCTCGGTGATCCTGCCGACCTACAACGAGAAGGACTCGATCCGCTCGGTCGTCGACCGCTTCTTCGCCACGGGGTTGGCGGACGAGGTGCTCGTCGTCAACAACAACGCCGCGCCGGGGACCAGCGAAGAGGTCGCCAAGACGGACGCGGTCGAGGTCTTCGAGTCGCGCCAGGGCTACGGCTGGGCCTGCCGGCGTGGGCTGGCCGAGGCGAAGGGCGACCTGCTCGTGCTCTGCGAGCCGGACGACACCTTCGAGCCGCGCGACCTCAAGAAGCTGCTCGTCTACTCCGAGGACTTCCCCTACGTGCTCGGCACGCGCACGACCAAGGAGTTCATTTGGGACGGCGCCAACATGGGGCGCTTCCTGCGCTGGGGGAACTGGGCGGTCGCCAAGCAGGTCGAGGTGCTCTTCAACTGCTCGCTCCTGACCGACGTGGGCTGCACCTTCCGCTGCATTCGCCGCGAGGCCTACCTGCGCGTGCGCGAGGCCTTCGCGGTGGGGGACTCGCACTTCGGTCCGCACTTGACCCTGCTGATGATCCTGGCTCACGTCCCACTCACCGAGGTCAGCGTTCACTATCGGCCGCGCGTCGGGGACTCCATGGTCACGGGGTCCTTCCCCAAGGCCTTTCGGCTGGGCACGCGCATGATATCCATGATCACCGAGACGCGGCTCAAGAGCTGGCTGGGCCGCTTCGATCGCGCGGGCCTGATCCCCTACCCCGAGCCGATCCCGCCCGCGCGGGCCGCGCTCGAGGTCGTCTAGGCAGGGCCTAGGCGCTAGCGCGGGCGCCTCGCGATCAGCAACATTTGCGCGGCGCGGGGACGCAGCGGCGAGCGCAGGTAGGCCCACACCAGCGGGCGCCAGGTCGGCGCGCGGGTGTTCATGGAGAAGGGCAGGAAGCGGGGCTCGACCCGCTCGATCTCGAAGCCCTGCGCGCGGAGGAAGTCCGCCAGGCTGACGTGGGTGTAGATCGTGCGGTGGGTGTAGTCGTCGAAGTAGGTCGTCGCGCAGTAGCGGAAGTTGGGCTGGAGCAGGAGCCAGCGCCCGCCGGGAGCGAGGGCCTCGCGCACCGCGCGCGCGACCTCCGTGCCGTGCTCGGGGGTCAGGTGCTCGAGCAGGTTGCTCGAGAACACCGTCTGGAGCGGCTCTTGGACCCCGCTCAGGTCGGCGGCGTCGGCCTGGAGCGGGATCACGCCGGAGGCCGCGTAGGTCGCGGGGTCGATGAAGCGGTCGAGGGCGTAGCGCGGGGTCGCCTCGATCGCGTTGACGAAGTCGCAGTAGCCCGAGCCGAGGTCCAGCAGGGGCCGGTCGCGGGGGACGTAGCGCTGGAGGTAGGCCGCGATCTCGGCCCACACCCCCGCGCGACGCGGGTCGTGGGCGAAGCGCGTGTGGGAGTAGCCCTCGTAGCCGCTGGCAGACATGCCCTCGATCCTAGCTTGGGTGCGGCGACGCGCCTGCACGGAGTCGCCGCGGGCGTTAGCGTGCGGTCGTGACCTCGCAGGGCCACCTGCTCGAGTTGACGATCCTGGCCGGCAAGGGCGCCGGACGGCGGGTCATGGTCCAGGCGCCGGGCGAGGCGATCTTGGGGCGCTCGTCGGGCACCGACCTGCAGCTGATCGACGACCGCGTCTCGCGCCGCCACTGCCAGGTCGTGATCGACGAGCGGGGCGCGGCCTCCGTGCAGGACCTCGGCAGCGGGAACGGGACGCGCCTCGACGAGGAGCGGATCGGGCGCGGGCGCTGCCCGGTGCGTGACGGGCAGGTGATCCGGATCGGCGACAACCAGATCCTGGTCACCCTGCGCCGCGGCGACGTCGCCGCCGAGCGCCAGCGGAGGCACCAGACCGAGCGGATCGGGCCGCAGCGCAAGCCCGCCGACGCGACCCCGACCCGGCGGGAGCGGGCCGTCGATCCCTTCGCGCCGCGGGGCGGCCCCGCCGAGGCGCGGCCCGGCCCGCCCGCCGAGGCCGCGCTCGATCCCTTCGCGCCGCGCCAGGTCCCCCCCACGAGCGGAATGGCGCGCTTGGAGCCGGCGGCGCCCGACCCCTCGGACCCCTTCGCTGCGGCGCCGATCACCTGCTCGGGCTGTCAGGCGCCGACCCCGCGGGCGGCGGCGCTCGAGCGAGGCGGGCGCCTCCTCTGCGAGCGCTGCGCGCCCCGGGTCGAGGTCTCGGGCGTCCAGGTCGCGCGCCAGCCCAGCGCCGAGGGCGACGACTCCACGATCTATCAGGGACGCGAGCTCTCGGGCGGGGCTTGGGTCAGCGTCGAGGTCCTGCGCCACCAGGAGCTCGAGCAGGACGACCTCGGGCGCCTGCGAGCCTTCGCGCAGGAGCTGGGCGGCCTCGAGCATCCCGGTCTGCCGCGCCTGGTGCGCTACGTGGACGAGCCCGGGCAGCGGGCGCTGGTCTGGAGTCAGCTCGCGGGCGAGCCCCTCTCGGAGCGCCTCGCGCACCGAGGCCCTTGCCCCTGGCAGGACGCGCTCCCCCTGCTGCGCCGGGTGGCGGCCGCCTGCGCCGCGGCCCACTGGGCCGGGGTCCCGCACGGGGACCTGCGCGCGGAGCGGGTCCTCGTGAGCGAGCGCGGCGTGCAGCTGCGCTGGCCCCTGCCCGCGCGGAGCGTCGAGGGCGGGGGGCCCCTGCCGCGGCCAGACCTCCCGCGCCTGGGGCGCCTGCCGCCGGAGCTGGTGGAGGACGTGCGGGTGCGCAGCCTCCCGAGCGACGTCTACCAGTTCGCGGCCCTCTGCGTGCAGGTCCTGGCCGGGCGCTCGCTCTTCAGCGGCGACTCGGTCCGGACGGTGCTCAGAGCCGTGCTCGACCCGGTGCGCATGCCCGAGCTGGGCTCGCTGCGGGGACTGGCGCCTCAGCCCATGATCGAGCTGATTCGCCGCTCGGTCGCCAAGGAGCCCGCGCTGCGTCCAGGGTCCCTGGTCGAGGTCCTGGCCACCCTGCAGCTCTTCGCCTGATCGACCCAAGAGCGCTCCGAATGCGCTGATCGTTCCTTTCGGAGTCCTTTCAGGCGTGCGCTCGCGCCGGGCGTCGCGTGGTGAACCGGCGCCTCAAGTCGCTGCAGTCGAAAGGATTCCGCCGATTCGCCTCGGCTGGCACCGACCTTGCCCTCTAGCGGGCTGGAAGGAAGGAAGGTGTCTCATGAATCGTCTCCCGCTCGCGGCCCTGACCCTGGTCGCCATCGTCGCGCCGCTGCAGCAGGCTGAGGCCAGCGCATACACCAGCACGGCGGGGCGCGGTCGCTACGTCGTGGTCGCCTCGGGCGGCCTGAACGTGCGCTCGCTCCCCAGCACCTACGGGGCGCGCCGCGGCCGCCTCGCCAGCGGACGCGAGATCTACGTCTACGGGATCTCGGGCGACTGGGCGCGCTTCTACTACAACGGCAAGCGCTCCTTCGTGCACAAGGGCTACCTGCGGGCCAAGACGAGCGCCGCGCCGCGCCCGAGCACGCCGCCGACCCGGCCCACCTCGACCGCTCCCAGCGCGCACCCCGCGCGGACCTCGACCGCCGGTCGCGGGACCTACCTCGTCACGGCGAGCTCGCTCAACGTGCGCACCGGCCCGGGAACGGGCTACTCGACGGCGGGTCGCCTGGCCCGCAACGCCCGCGTCACGGTCTACGGCGTCGCCAGCAGCTGGGCGCGGATCCGCTTCAACGGCGCCAGCCGCTACGCTCACGCGAGCTACCTGCGCCGCGTCGCGAGCGCGCCCACCCCGAGTCGCCCGACGCCCGCTCGTCCCGCGCCGGCGCCCAGCGCGGACGCCACCGCGCGGACCACGACCGCCGGGCGGGGCACCTACGAGGTGATCTCCTCGACCCTCAGCGTTCGCAGCGGGCCCTCCAGCAGCGCGGCCCGCGTCGGGCGCCTGGGCAAGGGGCGCCGGATCTCGGTCCTGGGGGTGGGCGGCAGCTGGGCCCGCTTCTCCTACAACTCGGCCACGCGCTACGTGCACAAGGCCTACCTGCAGCGCGTCTCGACCCAGACCCAGCCCCACCCGGCTTACACCACCCGCGCCGGCCGCGGCACGCACCTCGTCAGCGCCAGCGGCGGCCTGAGCGTCCGCTCTGGCCCTGGCGCGAGCTTCTCCCGCCTGGGCCGGATCTCGGGGAGCGTATTCGTGCACGGCAAGGCTCAGGGCTGGGCGCGGATCACCCACAGCGGGCGGACTCGCTTCGTGGCTTCGAGCTACCTCCGCGCCGAGGCCAGCCTCCCGGGCGTCGCCCACAGCCTGCGCTACGAGGTGACCTCGGTCTCCGCCAGCCTGCGCAGCGCGCCGAGCGCGACCTCGACCAACCGCGGCCGCCTCAGCCGCGGCGCGACCTTCACGGCCACGCGCAAGTCGGGCAGCTACGTGGGCCTGAGCCGCGGCGGTGGTCTGGTCTGGGCCTTCACGGGCACGGTCAAGCCGATCCCGACCCGCAGCGGGAGCGCCGTGGCGCGGGTCCACTACCAGGCCAAGTCGGCCGCGACCCTGCTCGTCTCGCCCGGCGGCGCGAGCACTGGCGTGCGGGTCGGCACCAACAGCCACCTCTACAGTCTGCGTGAGGCCAGCGCCGGCGGGAGCACCTGGGTCCTGGTCGAGTTCCTGCGCCGGCCCGCCGGCTGGATCCGCAAGAGCTCGCTCGAGCGAGGGATCGACACCACGGCGCCGGTCGTGCTCCGCCGTCAGAGCCGGAGCAACACGTGGAGCCGGGGCAACGACGACTTCGCGGTCGGCGTCGACGGCTCGACCACGATCAGCCACTCTCGCCGCCGCGGCACGGCCACCGGCAGCATGCGGGCCTTCGTGAAGGTCTTCGGGCGCAAGGTGACGATCGCCCGGCTCAACTCGACGGCGGCGGGGAACTTCGGCGGCACGATCCGCCGCCTCGACCTGGACGGGATTCGGATCTACTCCCTGGGCACTGGCGACTCGCCCTTCAGCCACGGACGCAGCCTCTCGATCAGCTACTCGATCGCGGAGAACGTGTTCGGCGTCAAGCCGGAGTTCCGCGTCCCCGTGCTAGGGATCCCGGTCAAGGTCGCCTTCGACGCCTCGGTCGGCCTCTCGCTCAGCTCCTCGAGCCAGAAGCGCGGCGGCGGCTGGGACACCAGCTCGAGCCTGAGCCTCTCGGCCGGGATCAGCGGCGAGATCGGCGTGGACGTGGTCGTGGCGGGGGCCGGCGTCGGCGGCGAGATCTCGGTCTCGACCGGGCCGAGCCTCGACTTCTCGCTCCGTCCCAGCGAGGGCACGAGCGCTGATCTCGGGGTCAGCGCCAGCGTCGGCGGTCGGGTCTACCTCTACGCCAAGATCGGGGTCGGCTTCCTCAGCTACACCCGCGACGTGACCCTGCTCAGCTACACCCTGGCCTCGACCCGCGCCACGCTGGTCGACGTGAGCACCCTGGGCAACTAATAGTCTGGAGTTCGCGCTTTCAAGGAGGCAGCCCGTCTCGAGCTGTCGCTAGCGCGTCGTCGCCC
>CALDQK010000579.1 GCA_937911525.1 uncultured bacterium | reverse complement strand
AGGTCAGACCGCGGCGCCTCGAGCCGCTTCGAGCCGAGTAGCCGCAGGCCCCTCTGCGAGGTCTGGTCCGAGCGCCAGGCCCACGAAGAGCAGCAGCAACCCCGCGCTCGTCCCGCCCCACAGGATCCAAGCGTTGGCCAGCTCGCGGCCGAGGAACAGGCGGCTCGCGAGGCCGGCGGCGATCAGGCCGCCGGCGAGGGGGAGGCGGTGGCGGCCCGGCTCGAGCAGCAGGCGCCCCGCCAGCAGGCCCGGCAGGATCAGCACGACCAGGTGCGGCTTCCAGGCGATCGGCGAGACCAGGGGCGTGGCCGCCAGGACCAGCGCCAGCGAGCGCGGCGAGCGCGCGCGCTGGGCGAGCGCCAGGGCGGCCACCAGAAAGCCCGCCGAGATCACGCGCCCGACGAGGAGCGCGCTGCTGGGGGCGAGCGAGCCGAGCAGCGGGACCGGGGCCTGGCCGGCGTCCGCGCTCCCAGCGAGCAGGCGCGCGGCGGCGCCCGGCAGCGCGGCGTTGTTGCCGACGAAGCCGTGGAAGCGCGCGTTCCAGGGCGTGACCTCGCTCACGAAGCGCCACAGGTAGTCGAGGTTGCGCCCGAAGCCGAAGGCCAGCGCGGGCAGGAGCAGGAAGGCCAGCCCGAAGCCGCTCCCCCAGCCGATCAGGCGCCAGCGCCGCCGCAGCAGGTAGTGGGCGACCACGATCGCGGGCGTCAGCTTGAGCGTGACCGCGGCGGCCAACCAGGCGCCCGCCGCGACGTCGCGCTCGCCCTCGGCCGCGGCGATCCCCTCCAGGGTCAGCCAGGCCACGAACACGTTGACCTGCCCGTGGCTGATATCGCTCCAGGCGTAGCGGAGGAAGATCAACGCGCCCAGGCCGAGGGCCAGGGGCGGCGGGCGCGGGATCCCGCCCAGGCGCAGGACCTCGACCCCGAGCCACAGGCAGCGCGCCAGCGCCAGCACGCCCAGCGCGCACCACAGCCCGCGCACCAGCGCGAAGGGCAGCTGGGTGAGCGGGTAGAAGATCAGCGCGAAGGGCGGCGGATAGATATAGGCCGTCAGCTTGTCGGGCTCGGGCCCTTCCCGATACGAGTAGAGGTCGAGCCCCTCGCCGACGCGGGCGCACACCCGGTGATAGACCTCGAGGTCGCCCAGGTTGCTCCGCCCCGCCATGCGGACGCCCAGCCCGATCGCGACCAGCAGCAGCAGGCCCGCCAGCCCCAGCTTCGCCCTGGCGCTGAGTCCCGCGCCCAGGTCACTCGTGCCCGCGCCCGTGCCTGCGCCCGCGCCCGTTCGTCCCGAGTCCGAGTCCGACTCCGCTGCCGACGCCGAGTCGGTCAACTCCCGCCCCCACGCGGGAGCGTGATCCGAAACACGGACCCCAGCCCCTTCCCCTCGCTCATGGCGTTGATCGTCCCGCCGTGTCGCTCGACGGTTCCATACACCAGCGCCAACCCGAGCCCGGTCCCCTCGCCCGGGTCCTTGGTCGTGAAGAAGGGCTCGAACAGCCGCTCGAGGTCCTCCTGCTCGATCCCCTGGCCGGTGTCGGCCACCTCGACCAGGAGCAGCCCGTCGGGCTCGCGCCCGACCCGCGCGGCGACCTCGCCCCCGTCCTGCACGGCGTCCAGCGCGTTGAAGAGCAGGTTGAGGATCGCCTCCTTGAGCGCGTCGGGGTCGCCGCGCAGCTCGAAGTCGCCCTTGGGCTGGATGTAGTGGATCGGGTGCTCGCGCGCGCGCGGGTCGAGGCGCGCCAGCGCCACCGCGTCGAACACGATCTGCCCGAGCTCGCAGGGCTGGACCACGTTGGGGCGCGCGCGCGAGAAGTCGAGCAGGCGGCGAATGATCGACTTGAGCCGGTAGGCCTCGCTCTCGATCGTCTCGAGGTAGTCGGGGAAGTCCTCGAAGGCCTCGAGGTCCTTGAGCGTCGGGTCGCTCGCCCGGTCGCGCAGGCCCTCGGCCGCGCCCGCGATCACGGTCAGGGGGTTGCTCACCTCGTGCGCCACGCCCGCGGCCAGGCGCCCGACGGCGGCTAGCTTGCGCGCGCGCTCGAGGTCCTTCTCGCGCCGGCGCAGCTCTTCGGTCCGCTGCGCGACCTTGGACTCCAGGTCGTGGCGCGATTCGCGCAGGCGGTCGGTCATGTCGTTGAAGGCGTGGCCCAGCTCGCCCAGCTCGTCGGTCGTCATGACCGGGACCTCGACGTCGAGGTTGCCGCGGCCGACTTCGCGCGCGGCGCGCAGGAGGCGCACGATCGGGTGCGCGGTGGCGCGCGCGAGCAGGATCGCGCCGATCACGGTGAACACCAGCGACATGCTCAGCCCGCCAATGGTCACGTAGGTGTTGAGCGCGTCGGCGCGGTCGACCACGGCCTTGGTCGCGAGGCGCGCCTCGTGTCCGACCGGCTCGATCACGCCCGTCTCGCGCACGCGGACCACGTTGCGGTAGGCCGGCTCGGCGCGGTCCAGCTCCTTGAAGCCGCTGCGCCCGCGCTGCTGCGCCAGGGCGTAGGCCCGCCCCGCGTCGCGGTAGATCCGGACCGCGCTCTCGATCTCGGCGATCGCGCTCAGCGAGCTGGGCGAGGAGCTGAGCTTGCTGAGGCTGCGGCAGAGGAGCAGGGTCCGGTCCGCGTGGCGGCGCAGGGTGCGGCGCGCGCGGCTGGTCGGGGGGCTGGCCAGCTCCTCGAGGTTGGGTAGCTGCGCGAGCTCGGCCTTGATCTGGCCGGTCAGGTCGTCGGTCTGGGTGTAGATCTGGAGGCGATCCACGTCGCGCCCGACGACCCGCAGGCTGTAGGCGGCGATCAGCCCTTCGACGAGCAGGAAGAGCCCCGAGGCGAGGAAGAGCATGAGGAAGCGCGTGCGCAACCTCATTGGACTCGCTCCCACCTGCTCATGGCGGGATCGTAAGCGAAGAGCTGGGGAAACTCCGCCCGAAGCGCCCGCGCTCCTCGAGGCTCAGCGGGCCGTCAAGAGGAGCGCGCGTTCCAGCTTGGACGCTCGAGTGGAGCCGCCGGTTCTCGAGTTCCTAAACCCGTGTAACTGGCCGCCAACAGCGGATACGGGCATTTCGCGCGCTGTCACCGCCGGCTTCAGGCGTGCTCGCTAAGTCGCTAGTTTCCGGTCAAAGCGGCTGGCACGAGCGCTGCAAAGGGCAGGGCGAGAAGACGAAGAGAGAGGAACCCGCCCGTGTTGCGCCAGAACCTGCCCGCCCTCGCCATCGCCGCCCTGCTCGCCACCGCCTCGACCGCCCTCGCCCAGACGACCGTCACGACCGTCCGCGCCCGCGCCAAGCGCTCGGCCCAGTCGGGCGAGGTCGAGCGCGCCCTCGCCGACTACGCTCGCCTGGCCTTCGCCGGCGACCGCGGCGCCCGCCGCGAGCTGGGCAAGCTGCACATGCAGCAGGTCAAGGACCTGATCTCCGCCGCCAAGGGGGAGGCGACCCCGGGCGCCGTCGAGCTGCTGCAGCGGGCTCACGCGCTCGACCCCTTCTCGGGCAAGCTGCGCCGCAAGCTCCGCTCGCCCTTCGCCAAGCACGACTACACCTACGCCTTCGGCCGCTACCGGGCCGAGGCCGAGGCCAAGCAGCTCGAGGAGCAGCGCCGCCACGCCCTCGACGCTCGCCGCGACGAGCTGGGTCTGCCCACCAGCTTCGCGGGGATCCAGCGCGGCCCCTTCCGCTTCTACACCGACGTCGACCCCAAGTACGGCAAGCGCGTGGTCGGCCAAATGCTGGCCGCGATCGAGGCCCACCTCGTGCGCTACGTCGAGGTCATGGGCCCCCTCGGCCTGACCCACGCCTCCGACCTCGACGTGGTGCTCTTCAACAAGGAGGGCGACTACCTCGCTCACACCAAGGCCAGCGGCAGCGCCGGCGTCTACATTCCCTCGCAGGGCTGCGGCTACTTCTTCGCGGGCACGGCGGGCTTCGACTTCCCCCCCCTGCTGCACGAAAAGACCCACCAGCTGAACGACAAGCTGCTGAAGGCGGGCGTGGCCAGCCCCTGGTTCGAGGAGGGGATCGCGGAGTACTTCGGCGCCGGCGAGCTCAAGCGCGGCTGCCAGCAGCTCCAGGTCGGCCGCCCCGAGCGGAGCCGCCTCTCGACCTTCCGCGGCATGGTCACCGGCTACCAGGGCAGCGTGACCCCGCTGCGCTCCTTCCTCGCCGCGCGCCAGGCCGAGCTGAGCGGGAGCTACTACGCCCAGGCCTGGGCGCTGACCCAGTTCCTCATGGAGGGCGGCCTGCCCCAGGGGCGCATGATCGTCTACGACCTGATCAAGACCGCCCAGGCGAGCGGCCAGCGGCAGGCGCGCCTGAGCGACGACACGATGCGCGAGATCCTCGGCCGCTACGGCTGGACGATCGAGGCCCTCGAGAAGGCCTACCTCGCCTACCACCAGCAGGGCTGCAAGCCCCTGCGCGGTATGGCGGCCTTCCTGAAGTAGTTGGCGAGAGCCGTCCCCGCTCGCCACACTGGGGGGGTGAGCCCAGAAGAACTCGTCGAGGCCGCCGTGGTGCGCGCAGCGCTCTCCCGCGGCTACATGACCAACCCGCAGCTGCGTGAAGCCCTCCTGATGCGCGAGGAGCTGCGCAAGCAAGGGCGCGCGGCCACGACCCTGCAGATCCTCGGGCACCGCTTCCTGACCCCGGCTCAGCGGGACGACCTGATGGCCGTCTACGAGGCGGTCAAGCGCGAGGCGGAGGCCTCGCCGATCGAGGGTATGTCGCCCGTCCCGGGTCCTCCGGCGCCGCTCCCCGACGCCCCGGCGCCGCTCCCGGGCGCCCCCTCGCCGCTCCCTCCGGCCGCGCAGGCGCCTGTGGCCCCGGCGGCGCCGCAGGTCCCGCAGGCGCCCGAGGCGGCCGAGGTGCCGCCTGCGCCCGCGGGCACCTTCGAGATGGGCATGCTCGAGTCCTCGACCGACGAGCTGGCGATCCCCGAGTTCTTCAACTCTTCCCCGCTCCTGGCGCGCCCGCCGGAGGAGGACCCCGACGAGGTGCAGGAGTTCATGCGCCTCAGCAGCGAGGGGCTCTCCCTGGCCGAGGTCGAGGCCGCGGCCAAGGCCGAGGAGGCGGCGCGCGTGCAGGGCGGCGGCGACCTCGGCCTCGAGTCGGACGCCATGCTCGACGGGCTCGGCGAGGACGAGGGCGAAGAGGAGGAAGAGGAGAGCGCCTCGGGCCTCTGGCGTTGGGTGAAGGGGCGCCTGAGCCGCAAGAAGTAAGCGGGCCCTGGGAGCGAAGCGCGGCGCGGCTGCGTAGACTCCCCGCATGAGCGAAGACGCGCCAGCGATCGAGGTCGAGGGACTGCGCAAGACCTACGAGGGGACGGACGCGGTCAAGGACGTCAGCTTCACCGTGCCGCGCGGGCAGGTGTGCGGCTACCTGGGGCCCAACGGGGCGGGCAAGTCGACCACGATCAAGATCCTGGCCGGGATCCTCCGCCCCAGCGCCGGGACCGTGAGGATCGGCGGGCACGACCTGAGCCAGGACCCGCTCGCGGTCAAGCGCCTGCTCGGCTACGTGCCCGAGAGCGGGGCGCTCTACGGGCTGCTCTCGGCGCGCGAGCACCTTTCGCTCGTGAGCGACCTCTACGACCTCGAGCCCGAGCATGGCGCGCGCAAGATCGGCCAGCTGCTCGAGCTCTTCGGGCTCGAGTCGATCGCGGATCGCCGGATCGACTCGCTCTCCAAGGGCCAGAAGCAGAAGGTCGCGATCTCGACCGCGCTCCTGCACGACCCCCAGGTCGTGCTCCTCGACGAGCCCCTCAACGGGTTGGACGCCAACGCGGCGCGCAGCCTCAAAGACCTGATCGCGGGCCTGGCCGAGAAGGGACGGACCGTCCTCTACTGCAGCCATATCCTCGACGTGGTCGAGCGGATCTGCGACCGCGCGATCATCATCGCCGAGGGCCAGGTCGTCGCCGACGCGCCGACCAGCGAGCTGCTCAGCCGCGGCCAGGAGAAGACCCTGGAGGCGGTGTTCCACTCGCTGACCCGGGCCGAGGACGACGAGGTCCTCGCCAAGGCCTTCCTCGAGGACGTCAAGTGAGCCAGGGCCCCGGCCGCCTCGACCGGCTGCTCGCCCGCCTCGACGTCCAGCCGCGCCCCTTCCGCGCCTTCCTGTGGGCGCTGATGACCATGGACCTGCGCGGCTTCCACTACGGGAAGGCGACGGGCACCGGGGCCAACGCCACGATCTCGCCCCTGTTCTGGGTGGTCGGCCAGTTCCTGACCGCCTCGCTCCTGCTCTCGACCTTCCTCTTCGCCCGCGTCGACGCGACCTTCTTCGCCTTCGCCGGCCTGGTCACGGCGGTGCTCTGCCTGTTCTCGGCCGTGGTCGTCGAGTTCAACGAGGCGGCCCTCGACCCGCGCGACCGGACGGTGGTCGGCCACCGGCCGCTCACCCCGAGGACCTACGCCGCGGCGCGGATGGGCAACTTCCTCTTCTACGTGGCCCTGCTCGGCTGCGCCCTGAGCGTGTTCCCCGCCGTGGTCGGCGCCTTCCTGCGCGACGCGGGGCCCTACTTCGTGCCGGCCTACCTCTGGGCCTCGCTCTTGGCCGTGCTCGCCACCGCCAGCCTGGTGATCCTGGTCCTGACCACGATCGGCGCCGACGCGCCGCTGGAGTCGGCCCAGAGCGTGCTCGCCTGGACCCAGATCGTGCTGATCCTGCTCGTGTTCTACGGGGCGCAGCTCGTGGTCCGAAAGGGGACCAGCGACCTGGCCCTCTTCGCGGCGGACCCGCCGGGCTGGGTCGGCTGGCTGCCGCCCATGTGG